>JAGVJS010000082.1 GCA_020051025.1 Sphingobium sp.
GCTGAAGCTTCTTCATGGTTGGACCTCACCGGAGGAGTTGCCGCGTTTACCGACGGCGAGTGCATACATGCTCGGCAGCGCGAGCAATGTGAGAAACAAAGTGGAGAGCAGTCCACCGACAACCACCGTGGCCAGCGCCCGTGACCGGGCCGGCACGACGGTGGGTAACACGCGCGATCGCGTCTCTGCGGTGAAGGATCGTGCGGGTTCGGCCGCTGGCCAAGCCACGGACGCCGTCAACAATGCCGCGTCGATCGACGCCAGCGGATCGCTATCTGGCCAAGTAAGTGGCCAAGGCTCGTCCAGCGGTCAGGGTTCGACCGGCGCCACCAGCAGCAACGACACCCCCGATCAGGCGGATTGATTGACCCCGCCGGGGCATGAAGACAGGCGGGCATGTTCCACACCGCCTGTCTAAAGCCCCTCCGCCTGATGAATGGGCCGGCAGCCTTTGAGGCCGCCGGCCCATTCCCCTTTCAACGCACGTTCAGGCCCAGTTCGCCCAGCAATTGCCCGGCCTGCTCGCGCGATATGGTCGCGCCCCTGAACAGCCCGGCATTGATCAGCCGCAACCCGCTAATGTCCGCCCCGCGCAGATCCGCGCCATCGAACCGGCATCCGTCCAGCGCCGCGTCGCGCAAACTGCACCCATCGAACAAGGTGCCGCGAAAATCGCATTTGGCCAGATCCGCCTGGCTGAAATCCACCGCCGTCACCACCTGCTTGCGGAAGGAGAAGCCCGGCAGTCGGGCATTGACCAGCAGCGTCTCCTTAAAAGTCATATCCAGCGCGCTGGCATCGGTGAGGTCGGCGCCCGTCAGTTTGCACCGCTCAAATTGCGCACCGAACAGCTTAGCGCGCCGGAACCCCCCATTGTTGAAGTCGCAGGCGGTGGCTTCCGCCTCACGCAGGTCTGCGCCGGTGAAAGTCACGAACCCGCCCCGGCAGGAGAGCCAGCGCGTCCCGTCCAGCTTTGCACCTGTCACGTCGGTGCGGCGCAATTGACAGCGCTCGAATATCCAGCGCGACAGGTCCA
Source organism: Sphingobium sp. (assembly GCA_020051025.1). Classification (GTDB taxonomy): domain Bacteria; phylum Pseudomonadota; class Alphaproteobacteria; order Sphingomonadales; family Sphingomonadaceae; genus Sphingobium. The sequence goes on from JAGVJS010000082.1 coordinate 1,037, forward strand.
GCCCCGACAGGTCGGCCTCGTCCAGATCGCAGTCGATCAGATGATGCGGCAATCCCCCCGCCAGCGCCGCAATATCGCGGCGGCTCAGCGTCTGTTCGGTGATGGAGCGGTCGGCAAAAAGATCATCCATGACCATGCCTTAGCCGCAGCCGCGCCAACGGAAAAGGCCGGTCATCCTTACGGACACCGGCCTTTCCACCCCCAGAAATGCGTATCGGATCAGGCCACCTTGGCCTGTTCCTCCAATATTTCATCCGGATCGCGCAGCACATAGCCGCGGCCCCAGACCGTCTCGATATAATTGTCGCCGCCGCAGGCCAGCGCCAGCTTCTTGCGCAGCTTGCAGATGAACACGTCGATGATCTTGAGTTCCGGCTCGTCCATCCCGCCATAGAGGTGGTTCAGGAACATTTCCTTGGTCAGCGTCGTGCCCTTGCGGAGCGAGAGCAGTTCCAGCATCGCATATTCCTTGCCGGTCAGGTGGACGCGATTGCCGTCCACTTCCACCGTCTTGGCGTCCAGATTGACCGACAGCTTGCCGGTGCGGATGACCGACTGGCTATGCCCCTTGGAGCGGCGGACGACGGCGTGGATGCGCGCGATCAGTTCTTCGCGGTGGAACGGCTTGGTCACATAATCGTCCGCGCCGAAGCCGAAAGAGCGGACCTTGCTGTCCATTTCCGAAATGCCCGACAGGATCAGCACCGGCGTCTGCACCTTGGCCGCGCGCAGCTTCTTCAGCACGTCATAGCCGTGCATGTCCGGCAGGTTCAGGTCCAGACAGATGATGTCATAATCATACAGCTTGCCCAGATCCAGGCCTTCCTCGCCCAGGTCCGTTGTATAAACATTGAACCCCTCGGTCGTGAGCATCAGCTCAATCGCCTTGGCAGTGGTAGGTTCGTCCTCGATCAGCAGCACGCGCATGTGAAGCCCCTTGTCAGTAGCAGTCCCGTTCACCCCACCAGAACGGCTTCTGCTCCAATTCATTAACCAAAAAACTTCTGAAGGACAAAGGTTAATTTTTCGCTAACCGGCAGGAAACCACGAGTCGCGCCAATTCGAATCTCTTTACAAAGGGTTGAGGCCGTAACGGTCGGCCCGGAGTCAAGCTGGATTCACCTGCGAAACGAGGCCAAACGGCCTGCTTCGCATCTTATCCTGCCGGCAACTATGCTGAAAAAAATATTACCGTGCCCCGTATCCGGGTTAACAGCCATGATGTCGTGTGATGAAATCCAGTAACGCATCGACGCGGGCCGGGCGAAGGCGCGACGGCGGCGTCACCAGATGCAGGCCGAAGGGCGCGGGCCGCCATTCGGTGAGAATTTCCTCCACCTCCCCCCTGGCCAATGCGTCGCCGATGATGAAGTCGGGCAGCCGCGCCACCCCTACCCCCATGCGCAGCGCCGGCAGCATCGCTTCTCCGCTGTTCACCGTGATACGGCTGCGCACCTGCACCACCACATTCTGCTGCCCCGGCCCGGAGAAACGCCACACGTCCGGCGCGGTGACGTTGGAATAACAAAGGCAGTCATGAGTACCAAGGTCGGAGGGATGCTGCGGCCGCCCCCGCTCGTCCAGATAGGCCGGCGATGCGATGACATGCATGGTCACATCCGCCAGCCGCCGCGCGCGGAGCGAACTGTCCGGCATGTCGGCGATGCGGATCGTCGCATCCAGCCCCATTTCCACAATGTCGATCCGCGCATCGGACAGATGCAGGTCGACATCGACCAGCGGATGCTCCTTGGTGAATTTCGCCACCAGCGGTGCGATCCGCAGCAGACCGAAGGTCATCGGCGCCCCCAGCCGCACCACGCCCGACAGTTCTGCCGTCTCGTCTCTTGCGGCCTCTTCCGCCGCCTGTCCTTCCACCAATATGCGCTGGGCATGATCGGCCAGCCGCTTGCCGCTTTCGGTCAGCGCCAGGCGGCGGCTGGTGCGGTTGAACAGGCTGGTGTCCAGATGCTCCTCCAGCCGCGTCACCGCCTTGGACACGGTCGCCTTCGACACGCTCAGCGCCTTGGCCGCATCGGTGAAGCTGCGATGCTCCACCACGGCAGCGAACATCGCCCAGGCTTCAAAATCAGGTAGTCGCATCGGGAAACAATCCGTTTCAAAGCTGCCGGTTTATGAAACGATCCTGATCGCTAGATTGGCGGAAAGCAAGCGGAAGCATCCGCCTCCGCACCGAAAGGCACCTCGAACCTTCAGGTTCGAAAAACCGAAGGCAAGTTATGACCACGACCACAGCGAGCCGCATCGAGCGCCGCCCCTTCGCGTCGCTTGGCCATGCCGACCATGGCTGGCTGAACGCACGCCATCATTTTTCCTTCGCCGACTATCATGACGATGATCGTGTCCACTGGGGCGCGATCCGAGTGTGGAATGATGACGAGATCGGCCCACGTTCGGGCTTCCCACCGCACCCTCATGCCGACATGGAAATCATCACCTACGTCCGCACTGGCGCGATCACGCATCAGGACAGCCTGGGCAACAAGGGCCGCACCGAAGCGGGCGACGTTCAGGTAATGTCGGCCGGCACCGGCATCCGCCACGCCGAATATAATCTAGAGGATGAAACCACCACCCTGTTCCAGATCTGGGTCATCCCCCGCACACGTGGCGGCCAGCCCAGCTGGGGCGCCAAGCCCTTCCCCAAGGGCGACCGCTCCGGCAAGTTGCAGGTTCTGGCCAGCGGCTATGACGATGACCGGGAAGCACTGCGCATCCGCGCCGACGCCCGCCTGCTGGGCGGGACGGTCAAGGCGGGTGAAAGCGTGACCTACGCCACGGAGGAAGGCCGCCACCTCTATCTGGTCGCGGCGACGGGCCGGATCGAAATTGACGGTCAACCCTTCGAGGCCCGCGACGGCGCCGCGATCATCAGCGGCGCGCCGATTACCATAAAGGCTGTCGAAGACGCCGAAATCGTCCTGGTGGACAGTATCTGATCCTTTTGGCCAGCCCCTCCCCCCTCTTTGAGGGGATGGCCGGGCCGCCCGCGCACATCCCCCTCCCTCGCGCGGGCGGCCGCCCCTTTCATCTCATCAAACAGGAGACGCATCATGGCTAAGGTTCTGGTTCTCTATTATTCCTCCTACGGTCATATCGAAACCATGGCGAAGGCCGTGGCCGAAGGCGCCGCATCGGCCGGCGCGACCGTCGACATCAAGCGCGTGCCCGAAACCGCTCCGCTGGAAGTCGCCAAGAACGCGCATTTCAAACTGGATCAGGACGCGCCGGTAGCGACCGTCGCGGAACTCGCAGACTATGACGCGATTGTCGTCGGCACCGGCACCCGCTTTGGCCGCATGTCCAGCCAGATGGCCTCCTTCCTCGACCAGGCCGGCGGCCTGTGGGCGCGCGGCGCGCTGAATGGCAAGGTCGGCGGCGCGTTCACCTCCACCGCCAGCCAGCATGGCGGTCAGGAAGTGACCCTCTTCTCCATCATCACCAACCTCATGCATTTCGGCATGACCATCGTCGGCCTCGACTATGGCTTTGCCGGCCAGATGGGCGTGGACAAGGTGCGTGGCGGATCGCCCTATGGCGCAACCACACTGGCCGATAGCGACGGCAGCCGTCAGCCGAGCGAAGAAGAACTGGACGGCGCCCGCTATCAGGGCCGCCGGATTGCCGAAACCGCGATCAAGCTGCACGGCTGATCGCCCGCCGCGCCGTCTAACCGCCGCGGCACGATAAGAGCCTTGGGTCATCGCATCAGGGCTTCGACACGGCCGTTGGGGGCTGGCGCATCGGGACTATGCGCCAGCCCCTTTCTGCGTGTGGGGGACGAACGGGATGGGTGGTTAGTGGACGTTCCTTTTTAACGTCATCCCAGCGAAGGCTGGGATCTCTCTTTTCGTTCAAACGCATCGCCGAAAGAAGTGAGATGCCAGCCTTCGCTGGCATGACGGGAGTTGGTCGGAATCCACCCTTCCAAAATAGGATTTCGCCTGATCTATCTACCCGCAATGGATCAGGCCGCCCTCTCCTCA
>JAGVJS010000201.1 GCA_020051025.1 Sphingobium sp.
GGCACGGTCCAGCCGGCGTTTGGGCGCGAAAACGCCGGGCGTGTCGACCAGCACCAGTTGCGCGTCGCCTTCGATCGCGACGCCCATCACGCGGGTGCGGGTGGTCTGCGCCTTGGGGCTGGTGATCGCCACCTTCTGTCCCACAAGCGCATTCACCAGCGTTGATTTGCCCGCATTGGGGGCGCCAACGATGGCGATGACGCCGCAGCGCTGGTTTTCAAGATTTTCCGTCAACTACAGCTCCGTTAGCCCTGAGCCTTGCTCGCTCAGTAAAAAATATCGTCATGCCAGCGAAGGCTGGCATCTCTTTTTTCTTCCACCGCTTCGGAAGGAAACGAGATCCCAGCTTGCGCTGGGATGACGGTGTGAAAGGGATAATAGCTTAGTGCGAGGAAGGAGGGAACAGGCGCAGGGCCGCACTCTATCAACCCGCCAGTTTCTCCAGCAGGGCCTTGGCCGCGGCGGTTTCCGCTTCCTGTTTGGACCCGCCGGTTGCGCTGGCCTCGCCCGCGCCTTTGATCGAGACGGTCACGGTGAAGCGCAGCGCGTGGTGCGGGCCGGAGCGGTCTGTCATCACATATTCGGGCGGCTTGCGCTTGTTGGCGGCGGCCCATTCCTGAAGATAGGATTTGGGATGGCGCGGGGCGCTGGTCTGGGTATCGACCCGGTCGCCCCACAGGCGGCGGACAAGCGCGCGCGCCTCTTCCAGCCCGCCTTCCAGATAGAGGGCGCCGATCAGCGCCTCCATCACGTCGCCCAGCACATTGTCGCTGTTGGCGGCGCCATCGTCCCGCGCCTGCTTGCCCAACACCAGATGTTTGGGCACGCCGGCGGTGCGCGCGACTTCAGCGCAGGTTTCGCCTGAAACCAGTGCGTTGAAACGGCGGGACAGCTTGCCCTCCGGTTCTTCCGCAAAGCGTTCGAACAGCCATTCGCCGATCAAAAGGCCGAGGATACGATCGCCCAGAAACTCCAGCCGCTCATAATTCACAGCCTTGGCGCTGCCATGGGTCAATGCCTGTTCGAAGGCCGCGGGGTTTTGCGGCGCGCGGCCGATCAGATCCTTGAGCCAGGCGGGCGTATCCGGGACAGGAACGGTCAGCTTCAAAAGCCTTCCCCGATCCGGCTCCAGCGCGCGGCGGTGAACCAGGTCCAGGGAAGCAGCCAGTTGGCGCTGCCATCGGTCGAGAAGACGGAGATCACCGCCTTGCCCACCAGATTTTCTTCGGGGACGAGGCCGATGCCCCCGCTTTCGACTGCGGGGAAGCGGCTGTCGGCGCTGCGATCGCGATTGTCACCCATCATGAAGAGATGGCCCTGCGGCACCAGCACGGTGTCGCGATCATCGGCGGCGCCGTCGGGCAGCAGATCGAGGACATTGTAGCTCTTGCCACCGGGCAGCGTTTCACGGAACTGCGGGTAACGGCACTGTTTGCCGCCGTCGGGCGTAGCTTCCTCGAAATCGGGGCGATAGCAGGGCGAAGCCGCGCCCTCCCTGGCGGAGGCGTCGATCATATTCTGCGTCACCGGAATGACGAGGTCGGCCACCTTCTGCTTGGGAATGGCCTGACCGTTGAGATAGACGGTCCCGCCGCGCACGGCGATCATGTCGCCGGGCAGGCCGATGACGCGCTTGATATAGTCGTTCTTCTGGTTTGGCGGCGCCTTGAACACCACCACGTCGCCGCGTTCGGGCGTGGAGGCGAGGATGCGGCCGGGGATCAGCGGGATGCTGAACGGCAGCGAATAGCGCGAATAGCCGTAGGGCCATTTTGCCACCAGCAGATAGTCGCCGATCAGCAGACGCGGCTGCATCGATTCCGACGGAATGTTGAACGGCGATATGATGAAGCTGCGCAGGATGAAGACGAACAGCCCGAGCTTGGCGAGAAACCAGAGAAAGTCCCGCGTTTCCGATTTGGCAGTCATGGAGTGTCGTCTGATCCCTTGATGGAGCCGATAAAGCGGCCGTGGCGGCTTTTGGAGCCTGTGAGGAAGCGCGTCAAGCAGTCCTTGGATTTGTAAAGTATTGGGCAAAGCGCACCGCTTTGAGCTAAGCATAGGCAGAATCGACCGGTGCAGCGTCGATATCGACCAACGTCATAAGGGAAGATCCATGTCCAGTCCTGCACTGGCAGCCATCGCCGCGCTGCCGCAAGCCGATCTCAAGTCGATTTTCACGACCGACCCTGATCGTCTGTCCAAGCTGGTGCTGAGCCAGGGGCCGATCCGGTTCGACTGGTCCAAGACCCACCTGACCGACGACATGCTGACGCAGTTTCTGGCGCTGGCGCAGGAGCAGGATTTTGCCGGCTGGCGCGACGCGCTGTTCGCCGGGCAGGCGGTCAACAACAGCGAAGGCCGCGCCGCCGAACATCCCGCCGAGCGCGGTGAAGGCAATGCCGACAGCGTTGCCCATGCCAAGATGCTGCACAACCGGATGCGCGGCCTGATCGACGCGATCGAGGCGGGCGCGCTGGGTGAGGTGCGCCATATCCTGCATATCGGCATCGGCGGGTCGGCGCTCGGCCCCAAGCTGATCGTGGATGCGCTGGACGGCGACGGTGTGCGCTATGACGTGGCGATCGTGTCCAATGTCGATGGCACGGCGCTGGAGCGGGCGATCGAGGGCTTCGATCCGCACACGACCCTGATCGCCATCGCATCCAAGACCTTCACCACCAGCGAGACGATGCTGAACGCGGCGAGCGCGATCAACTGGATGGTCGAGGCAGGCGTGGACGATCCCTATGGCAAGGTGATCGCGCTGACGGCTGCACCGGAAAAGGCGATGGAATGGGGCGTCGATGAAACCCGCATCCTGCCCTTTTCCGAAAGCGTGGGCGGGCGGTACTCGCTCTGGTCTTCGATCGGCTTCCCGGCCGCGATGGCGCTGGGCTGGGATGCGTTCGAGAGCCTGCTGGAGGGTGCGGCGGCGATGGACCGCCATTTCCGCCTGTCCGATCCGGCGCAGAATGCGCCGCTGATCGCAGCCTTTGTCGACCAATATTATACGCGGGTGGAAGGGTGCCAGACGCGTGCTCTGTTTGCTTATGACGAGCGCCTCGCCCTGCTGCCCTCCTATCTCCAGCAACTGGAGATGGAGAGCAATGGCAAGAGCGTGACCCGCGACAATGAGCCGGTGGTCGGGCCGACCGCTCCGATCACATGGGGCGGCGTCGGCACCGATGCGCAGCACGCTGTGTTCCAGTTGCTGCATCAGGGCACAATCATCACGCCGGTCGAGTTCATCGCCTCGATCGAGCCGGGCCATGTGCTGGACCCGGCGCATCATCGCGCATTGCTGGTCAACTGCTTCGCGCAGGGGGCGGCGCTGATGCGTGGCAAGGAGAATGCGGACGATCCGGCGCGGGCCTATCCGGGCAACCGTCCGTCCACGACGATCCTGCTGGACGATGTGACGCCGGAGGCTTTGGGCGCGCTGATCGCCTTTTACGAGCATCGCACCTTTGCCAATGCAGTGCTGATGGGGATCAACCCATTCGACCAGTTCGGCGTGGAACTGGGCAAGGAGATCGCCAAGTCGATCGAGGCCAATGGGCCGACCGGCTTCGACCCGTCGACCATGGCGCTGATCGACCTGGCGCTGGGGGCGGAGTAACGACGACAGCCGTTCGTTTCGAGCGTGTCGAGAAACGGTCGCACCGGGCTTTCCGTTTCTCGACTATCCTCGAAACGAACGGAGGTGGTTTGGCTAACAGCAAGAAGATTCCCATTTGTAACTCCGCGCCCTAGCCGCCATATCCCGCCTCAATAATCGGAGGCCAGGCATGAGCGAGTTTGATTTCGACCTTTTCGTCATCGGTGCAGGATCAGGCGGGGTGCGGGCTTCGCGCGTCGCGGCGGCCCATGGCGCAAAGGTCGCGGTGGCCGAGGAATTTCGGGTCGGCGGCACCTGCGTCATCCGTGGCTGCGTGCCCAAGAAGCTGCTCATCTATGGCGCGCATTTTGCCGAGGATCTGAAGGACGCCCGCCGGTTCGGCTGGGATGTGCCGGAATGCGGCTTTGAATGGACCACGCTGCGCGACAATGTGCTGGCCGATGTCGACCGGCTGGAGGGCCTCTATGGCAATACGCTGAGCAGCCACAAGGTCGAGGTGATCCGCGATCGCGCGACCATTACCGGGCCGCATGGCATCAAGCTGGCGAGCGGGCGCGAGGTGACGGCCAAGGTGATCCTGGTCGCGACCGGCGCATGGCCGATCGTGCCGGACATTGAGGGCGCCGAACATGGCATCACCAGCAATGAGGTGTTCCATCTGGACGAATGCCCCAAGCGGATCGTCATCGTCGGCGGCGGCTATATCGCCAATGAATTTGCCGGCATTTTCCACCAGTTCGGCAGCCATGTGACGATGGTCAATCGCGGCAGCGACCTGCTGCGCGGCTATGACGAGCAGATCCGTGACCGGCTGCTCCAGATCAGCATGACCAAGGGGATCAACTTCCGCTTCAATGCGAAAATGGAGCGGATCGAGAAAAATGAGGATGGCACGCTGTGCGTCCATTTCAGGGATGGCGATCCGGTCGCGGCGGACGTGGTGCTGTTCGCGACGGGGCGCAAGCCGCATGTCGACGGGCTGGGGCTGGAGACGGCCGGAGTGGACCTGACCGAAAAGGGCGCGATCAAGGTGGACGATTATAGCGCCACCAGCTGCGCCAGCATCTATGCCGTGGGCGATGTGACCGACCGGCTGCAACTGACGCCTGTGGCGATCCGCGAGGGGCATGCCTTTGCCGACACGGTGTTCGGGGGCAACAAGCGCAAGGTGGATTATAGCTGTGTGCCGTCGGCCGTGTTCAGCCATCCGCCGCTGGCCGGCGTGGGCCTCACCGAGGCGCAGGCCAAGAACCAATATGGCACGGTGAAGGTCTATACCTCCGACTTCCGGCCGATGAAGAATGTGCTGGCCGGGCGTGAAGAACGCGCGCTCTACAAGATGGTGGTGGATGCGACGACCGACAAGGTGGTCGGGCTGCACATGATCGGGCCGGACGCGCCGGAGATTTTGCAGGCCGCCGCGATCGCGGTGAAGGCGGGCCTGACCAAGCAGGACTTCGATGACACTGTTGCGCTGCATCCCAGCATGGCGGAGGAGCTGGTGCTGCTGAAGTAGGCCGTGATCCGTTCGTTTCGAGCGTAGTCGAGAAACGAGAAGCGGAGCGCTGGCCGCTTCTTGACTGCGCGCGAAGCGAATGGTTTTTGGGTTAGGCGGCCGCCACGAAGGTCACCACCAGCGCGTCGCGCCATGCCGGTGCGGCGGGATCGACGGGGTGGATTTTCGTGACGCCGTGCAGGATGCGGTGATCGTCGATCAACATCGTGTCGGCCGGGTCGGTCAGGGTGAATTCGCCCAGCGCCGTGCCGTCGGGCGCGCCGATGCGGGTCACGCCTTCGCGAACATTGCGGCGCTCGACCAGCATGACCAGCACATGATCGACGCCGTCACGGTGCATGCCTTCGGGCGTGGGACGGCCATTTTCGCCCGGCTTCGCCTCTATGCGGAACTGGTGTATTTCGACATGCCAGTTGCCACTGGCAGTCGGATCGAAATTTTCGGCGCAAAAGGCGAAGATGGACTGGGTGACCGGATTGCCGATCGTTGCGTCCTGCACCGGATCAAACCACCGCTGCACATCCCCGTTCAGGGGATTATAGTCGCGGCTCTGATAATGGGGCTGGTGCGGCTTGCGGGCGAACCGGCCCTGATCCAGCGCGAAGGCTGCGTGGCGGCGGCGGCGGTAGCGGCCGCCATCGGCCATATAAAGATCGGGACCAAGATCGTTCCAGCTGTGTGCGAAGGCGGCCCAGTCCGGTTCTGCAATATCCAGCCGGTGGAACATCGCCGCACCGGACAGGCGGGCATAGCCGTCCTGCATCAGCGCCTGTTCGATGGGGCAGATTTGGTCCATGTCGCTCATCTTCGTTCCCATAATGGAGGCAGGAGACGAGCGACAGGGCCAGTTTCCGCAAGGCGGATTGCGTGCGCCATACATTCCGTTCGCTTCGAGCGAAGTCGAGAAGCGGCAAGCGCTCTGCTCTCGTTTCTCGACTTCGCTCGAAACGAACGGCTGGCGGGGATTATGCTGTCAGGCGATCGTCGGCACGATCCCGCCTTCGACCCGCAGCGCGGCACCGTTGGTGGCGGCGGCCAGCGGACTGGCAAGATAGGCGACCATGGCGCCGACCTCGTCCGCCTCGATCAGCCGCTTGATGAGCGAAAGCGGGCGGAGTCTGGTGAAGAACTCGGCTTCGCGCTCGGCCTCCGGCGCATCCTTATTCTCGACCACGGAGCGGATGAAGTCGACGATCCCTTCCGAGCGAGTTGGGCCGGGGAGGACGGAGTTGACGGTGACGCCGGTGCCCCGCGTATGTTCGGCCAGGCCGCGCGAGATCGAAAGCTGGGCCGATTTGGTCATGCCATAATGGATCATCTCGGCGGGTGGCAGCAGGCCGCTTTCGCTGGCGATGAAGATGACCCGGCCCCAATTATTCGCCAGCATCTTCGGGAAATAGTGGCGTGAAAGGCGCGCGCCGCTCACCACATTGACCTCAAACAGATGATGCCAGTCTTCATCGCTGATGTCGGCAAAATCCTTGGCTTCGTAGATGCCCAGATTGTTGACGAGAATGTCGGTCGCAGGGACCGCAGCGATCAGTGCGGCGGCGCCCTGCGCGGTGGCAGGATCGGACAGGACGGCGTTGACCGGCAGGCCGATGTCGGCGGCGGCAGCGTCCAGTTTGGCCTGGCTACGGCCGGTGATGGTGACGGCAGCACCTTCCTGCGCAAGGCGTTTGGCGATGGCGAGGCCGATGCCAGCGGTCGATCCGGTGACGATGGCGGTCTTGCCGGTAAGCTTCAGGTCCATGAGCTTTTCCCTTCGTGATGAGACAGCGAGTTGGACAGGTAAATAGATAGTCGGTTATGCATGATTAGATCGAATGGCATCACTTCAGAAGTGAATCAAAATCATGGATAATCGGTTTGGCGATGTCGAGACGTTTTTGATGGTGGCGGGCGAGGGCAGCTTTGCAGGCGCGGCCAAGGCCTTGCGCCTGACCCCGTCGGCCGTGAGCC
>JAGVJS010000020.1 GCA_020051025.1 Sphingobium sp.
CACGTCGATCAGCAGCGAACGGGCGCCCGCCCGATACGCCTCCGCAGGGGGCAGTACCGGCAAGCCAGTGCTGACGGTCGCGCCCGGCAGCGCATATTCGCCGGTGCATTTGTCCGGCGCCCAGTCATGCAGGCCATAGGCGGTCTTGGCAAAACCCGCCTACACCGTGCCCCCAGGAACAGCAGATAGGGCTGGGGCAGCGACTGGAGCAATTGGGCACCGGCGGGCGGCATGATCAATCGTCTGAAGAAACATCTGTCTCCCCTGTCAATGGGAGGCGGGCGCATTTTCCGGCACTGGTTTAGGCAGACGATTGGCCAGTAATCCCAACACCATAGCTGATCCCATCACCAACAGCACCAACGTGCAATGCATCAGCGAGTTGGACAGATGTTTTGGGGTTTTATCCAAGTGGATTTTCTCCATGGATATTTTTGTCTTATTTGCGGAACAAGATCAAATAAAGAAAATGCAATTCTTATCGCCTTGCTGCCGGCGATAGCCGTTCAACATAGAGATGCCGCGTTCAATCACTTTCATGGCGGAAAATGGCGACGATCTGGATGGCGATATCGGCTGGCGTCAGGCGCCCCTGCCCGTACCATTCCGCCACGTTATTTATCTGCGATAACAGAAGGTTACGGTAAATTGAGCGGTCCAGATGCAACGGCAGCGGCAGGGCGTCCACCAGCGCGCGGAACAGGCCTTCGAACCTGTCGCGGCGGGCGACCAACTGTTCACGCACAGGGTCGGGCACTTCGCGGAAGTCGTTCATCATCGGCATGGTAAGCGAATCCGGCGCAAGCTGGATATCGAGCAGGGTCGTGCAGGCGGCTTGCAATCGTGCCCACGGATCCTGATGCGCCGCGATCGCTGCGGCGATCCTGCTTTGCGCCGCATCGAGTGCGCCGTCATGCAGTTCGACGAACAGCGCATCCTTGGACTTGATATGGTGATAGAGCGAGCCGCCCAGCACACCGGCCTGTTCGCCAATGTCGCGCATCGACGTTCCGCGATACCCCTTTCTGGCGAACAGTTGCGCCGCAATCTCCAATATCTGGCGGCGGCGGCCCGATCCTTCGTCGGGCGATCCGTTGGCAAGGCTGCGCGTCTTCATCTCCGCTGCGCTACCATATCTCCTCAAGGCCGCGAAGCCCTGCCAACCCGCGCCGTCATTGGGCCGGTGCCGCGATGCGGCTATGCCCATTCATGGTCAGAAGTTCAGGCGGGCGCGAGCGTAATAATAGCCGCCGTTGATGCCGAAGCTACCATGCGACAGGGTTTCCGGTACAGCCGGGCTGCCACTGGCGATCTGCGCCGCATAGGTCACCGGATCGATCTTGTCCGGATAGACGTCGAACAGATTGTTCGCGCCGACGGCAATGGTGAAGGCAGGCGTGACATTATAGCCTATCTCCAGATCGATGATGCCCTTTGTCCCTATGCTGTTACGACGATAATCGCCGGTCGATCCGCCATCGATGAGGACGGAAGACTTGCCATAAAGGGTTTCACGCAGGTTGAAGGACCATTTGTCGATCTTCCATAGCACACCGACATTCGCCTTGAAGCGAGGGGCGGCAGTTTCCAGGAAGGAAATGGCGTTGAGATCGAGATAGGCCTGCCCCGATGCCGCCACGATGGCGGAGGGAGCGGCGACCTTCAACACCTTCGTCTTGTTGTAGTTGAGGCCCAGATTCCAGTCGGCCGTCCCCAGATCGCCGAGATTGCTGCTGTAATTGGCCACCAGTTCCAGTCCCCGCGTTCGGGTGGTGGCGCCGTTAACCGCCGTGGTGATGGCAGTGGAGGTCAGCGAATCCGTGCCCAGGACATTGCCGTTGGCGATGATAGCGTCTGTCACCGCCTGCGACAGCACCACCCGGTTGCGCAGGCCGTAGATCGATCCGGTCGCCACGATCCGGTCCCTGATGCGGATCTGATAGGCGTCCAGCGCCACCTGCAAGGCGAGGGCCGGGCGGAAAACCGCGCCCAGACTGAGGTTGGTCGAACGTTCGGCCTTGAGCGGTTCGATGCCCAGCAGTTTGGCCGCCGCCTTGTCCGGGGGCAGGCGGACGGACGCTGTCGTCGGGCTGACCACCGTAGCCGAATAATATTGTTCCAGCAGGGTGGGCGCCCGGAAGCCGGTGCTGACGGTGCCGCGCAGGGCGAAACCGCCCGAAAAGTCGTAGCGGCCAGTGAACTTCCCGATCAGCGCGTCACCGAAATCGCTATAATCCTCGTAACGACCGGCGAGATCCAGTTGCAATCCCTGAACCGGCGAAACGGCCAGGTCGACATAACCGGCGACATTGTGGCGGCTGTGGCGCCCCGCATCGGTGACGTTGAAGCCGGGAAACGCCTGGACCCCGGCCTTGTAACGGGATGCTTCATCGCCCGGGACGATCTGATAGATATCGCGCCGATATTCGCCGCCAATGGCGAGGGTGACGGGTGCGGCCAGACCGATGTCGACGCTGCGGCGGACATCCAGATTGTTGGTCCACTGGGTAGCCGTGAAGGTGCCGTTATAGAAATCCCGCGGGCTGGTGCCGGTGTCGGCAATCAGCGAGGGATTGGCCGAGTTCAGCACGTAGATGGCGACTTTGTTGCGACCCCAGCTACTTGCCAGATCCCAGCACCAGTCGCCGATATCGCCGCGCAGGCCGCCTGTGAAGGACCAGTCCTTTTCCTTAGCGACGATGGACGGGGTGAAGCCTTGCGGCCAGAGGCTGGGCGCAATGCTGGGGAAGCGATATTGCTGGCGGCTATCGCCGTCTCGATCGCCGTAGCTGCCGAAGGAATAGGCGGTCGCAACGTCACCCAGTTGCGCCTCCGCATTATAGGACAGCAGCAGCAGGTCATATTTGGCGTCGCCATAAATCTTGTTGGTATAGGGATAGCCAGGGATCAGCGGCAGCGCGGGATTGGCGAGATTGCCCGCCGTATAGAAGCGGCGGTCGGGACCACCACGGTCGCTATAGCCATGATGGCGTGCCTCTGCCGTCAGGTTGATGAAGGCGCGGTCGTTACCGAAGCCGACATTGGCTGCGCCGCCATAGGTGAAGCCGTCCCCCTTACCATAGGCGCCAGTGGTGCCGCTGAGCGAGCCGCCCTGACGGCCATTTTTAAGGACGACATTGATGACGCCGGCGATCGCATCCGTACCATATTGGGCGGCAGCGCCATCCAGCAGCACTTCGACATGGTCTATGGACTCCGCCGGGATGAGGCTGAGGTCGGCCGATGCCGCGCCGCCATAGCCGCCGGTCGAACTGACCGTGATGCTTGATGTGCCATGGCGCCGCTTGCCATTGACCAGGATCAGCGCATGATTGGGGCTGAGGCCGCGCAGGCGGGCGGAGAGTTTGAGATTGCCCATGTCGCCGCCAAATGCCTGGGACGTGAAAGAGGGAACCGACGCGGCAAGGCCGCTGACGACGTCAGGCTTGCCCGAGCGCTGGAGCGCGCCGGCGTCGATCAAGATCGG
>JAGVJS010000429.1 GCA_020051025.1 Sphingobium sp.
GTCGGCCGACCCCACATAGCCGCCCCACCAGGGCGCCATGCCGCAATCCTTCGCCTCGGTCGGGATCGCCATGATCCCGCCGACCGCGCCGGCACTGCCGGACACGACATTGTACGGATCGTCCGTCCGCTCCCCACCAAAGGGCTGCCACGTCCATCCCAGCACATCGCCATAGAAAGCCAACGCCGCCTTGGGATCGCTGGTCATCAGTTCGTACCAGAAGAATTTGCCGCTAAAGTCGGTCATTATCCGTCTCCTTGCATGGAGGTCAGGTCAGGAGGCTCAGGCTTTCGCGTCCAGCAGCACCTCAAACCCGCCATAGATCAGCCGCGCGCCGCTGAACGGCATGTCCTCGCCCTCCTTGGGCTGCATACGTTCATCCTTCATGACTTTCTCGGCCCCGGCGTCGCGGGTTTCCTTGTCGGGCCATTCGATCCAGGAAAAGACGACCTCCTCATCCTCTTCCGCGATCACGGCGGTGCGGAAATCATTGGTCTTGCCGACCTTCACATCGTTCGCCCAGCATTCCACGATGCGCAGCGCGCCATGTTCGATGAAGATCGGCGCAGCAAAGGCCGCGACTTGCGCGTAGCGTTCCTTGTTGCCCCTGGGCACCGGGATCACGAAACCGTCCATATAGGCCATTTTCTCTCTCCTCTTGGCTTTGTTTATGCTTCGGCGGGCTGGCCGGCCGCCATCATGGCGTCCATGTCCATCCACATCACTTCCCAGATATGGCCGTCCGGATCGGCGAAATTGCGGCCGAACATGAAGCCATGATCCTGTGTCGGGTTCGGTTCGCTGCCGCCCGCCGCCAGCGCCTTGTCCACCGTCGCATTCACGGCGTCGCGGCTTGTCTCGCTCAAACACAGCAGCATCTGCGCGGTTTCATGCGCATTGGGAATGGCACGCGGGGTGAAGCTGCGGAACCGGTCATGAGTCAGCAGCATCACATGGATCGTCTCGGACAGGGTCAGCATCTGTGCGCTGTCATCGGCGAAGTCCCGGTTCGGCACCGCGCCGACCGCTTCGTAGAAAGCGATCGCAGCCGGCAGGTCGCTGACGGGCAGATTGACGAAAATCATCTTGGGAGCAGGGTCATTAGCCATCGCACATCTCCTCGGAAATTTCCCGGTGGCCGCTTCACGTGGTGACTCACCGCTTGCACTTTCTGCGCTTCATGATTATTTTATGCAACAGTTAAGTTATAAAAGATAACTAATGAGTCAGACCGCCAGAAAACGCGCCTATCAGGACGGATGCGCCGTCGCCCACGCCCTCGACATCATCGGCGATCGCTGGGCGATGCCGATCATGCGCGAATTGATGCTGGGGCCAAAGCGCTTCACCGACCTGCGCGCCGGCCTGCCTGGAATCAGCGCCAATGTGCTGACGCAGCGGCTGGAGGAGCTGGAAGCCAACAGCATCCTCATCCGCCGCCGCCTGCCCCCGCCCGCCGCCAGCCAGATTTACGAGCTGACCGACTGGGGTCGCGAATCGGAAATTCTCTTTCAGGTGCTGGGCCGCTGGGCCTGCCGATCGCCCACGATGGAGCCGGGCAAGCCGATGAGCCAGGTGTCGGTCATCCTGTCGATGCGCACGATGATCGACCGCAGCCGCATCGGCGCCATGGACGCCACGATCGGCTTCCGTTTCGGCGAGGAGGAATTTCGCGCCACCCTGAAAGACGGTGACTTCCAGATCGACCGGGGCGAAGCCGCCGGCGCGGACACGATCATCAGCAGCGACCAGAATAGGCTGGTCGCGGTCCTATACGGCGGCGCGCGCTATGCCGACGTGCCGTTGACGGTCGAGGGGGACGCGGCGCTGGCGGACCGTTTCGCCACCCTCTTCCCCCTGCCCCCCAAGGCGCCGGACATGGTCACGCCTGCGCCGACAGCTTCATAAGCACCAGCCCGGACAGGATCAGCCCGGCCGCGATCAACCTTGCGACGCTGATCCCCTCGCCCAGAAAGGCAACACCCACGGCAAAGGCGCCCAGCGCGCCGATCCCGGTCCAGATCATATAGGCGGTGCCCAGCGGCAGGCTGCGCATCGCCAGCGACAGCAGCCCGAAACTGGCGACCATCGCACCCAATGTGATGAGGCTCGGCACCAGCCGGCTGAACCCGTGCGACTGTTTCATCGCAAAGGCCCAGACGATTTCCAGCACACCGGCAATGAAGAGATAGACCCAGGCCATGACGGCTCTCCTTCCAAAAGAGAGCCGGGCCGTCCCGGACTTGAAAACCCCAAAAGGGTGGAGGACGTGGCCCCGCTTGTTGGGAGCACAAATAGGCCTGCCTCCGGCAAGAGGCAAGCCCAGCAACCACCGTGCTCCTGCGAAAGCAGGAGCCCAGGGTCGAACGATGTGCCCTGCATCCTGGACTCCTGCTTTCGCAGGAGCACCGGGACTCAATGCCCCCCGTTCAGCATCCCGAACACCTGCGCAAATTCGCCGCGCCTGGTCGCCTCGCTCAGAAACTTGACCCGCTCGACATGGATTTCCGCCGGCGTCGGCTGCTGCCGCAACAGGCCCATGGTTTCGCTGATAAAATCCGCCAGCTTCATCATCTGGTCATTCTCGGCATGGCCGGGCATCAGGTCGGTCTGCACGCCGGGCGGCACGATCTCGACCACCTCCACGCTCGTCGCCTTCAACTGCTCGCGCAGCGCGAGCGACCAGCCATGGATCGCCGCCTTGGTCGCGCTATAGGTTGGCGTCGCGACCAGCGGCACGAAGGCCAGCCCCGACGACACGGTCAGGATCGTCGCCGCTACCTGCGCCTCCAGATGCGGCAGCAGCGCATGGGCCAGCCGGATCGGGCCGAGCAAATTGGTCGCCACCGTGGCTTCAGCGATCGCCAGGTCGATCTTCTCCTCGGCCACCATGATCCCGGCATTGAGCAGCACGGCATTGAGCGGCGGGAAATCTGCGACCAGCTTCTGCGCGAACGCCACGATCGCCGCCGGATCTTCCATATCCAGCGTCATCGCCGCCATGCCGGGATGCGCTGCCGCAACCGCGTCCAGCGCGGCCTGCCGCCGCCCGGCGATGATGACCTGATTGCCCGCTACGTGGAATTCATGCGCCAGCGCCGCGCCGATGCCCGAACCGCCGCCGGTGATGAGGATGGTGTTGCCTGTGGATTGCATGATCTGGCTCCTTTCGATTGGCTCGGACCCAATTTAGGCCTACACTCTCTTTTGGAAAGTAGGCACCGTAAAGTGCTGTAGTTACCCAAAGGTGAGAAATGGCAAATCCGCTGCAAACCCGCTTCGCTGCCGACGATATTGCGCAGGCCGAGCATTATCTGGCGCATGAACCGCCCACGGATATCGACCCGCGAATCGAGCGACTCGTCAACGAGCTGATCGGCCGCATCGCCGACAAATGGACACTGCTGGTGCTGGAACTATTGGAGGAAAAGGGAACCCTGCGCTTCACGCAAATCGGCCGGCAGGTGGAGGGGATCAGCCAGAAAATGCTGACCCAGACGCTGCGCCAGATGGAGCGGGACGGCCTGCTCACGCGCACCGTCCACCCGGTGGTGCCGCCGCGCGTCGACTATGCGCTGACCCCGCTCGGCAACAGCCTCAGCGCCGCCTTTTGCGGCGTCTGGGTCTGGGCCGAACGCAATCTGGAAACGGTGGAGGCCGCGCGCGCGACCTTCGACGCGCGGGACTGATCCTCTACCTCCGTTCGTTTCGAGCGTGTCGAGAAACGGTTAGCGCTTACTTTGCGCTTCTCGACTTCGCTCGAAGCGAACGGATCAATTCAAGGTACATATTCTAAGGCTTACTCGCCCGTCGTCGGCACCGGCTGGACGATCAGCTTGGGCGCGCTGTTGGGCGGCAATGTCGGCTGGACCGATGGCGGGCCAGACGGCGTCACCGAAGGTGCAGGCCCGGCCGACGGCGCA
>JAGVJS010000178.1 GCA_020051025.1 Sphingobium sp.
ACGCTCTTCCGATCTGGCGCAGTCGCGATCATCGCCGCCTCCCGCGCCTGCGCCCCGGCGATCAAGTCCGGGATCAGCGCCGCTTCGGGCAGGTTGCGCCAATATTTTTTCGGCATTTCCGACAGCATCGCCCCGGTCTTCAGCCGGGCCGGATTGAAGATCGCGGCATAATAGCCCTTCCATAGCGCCTCGACCGGATCGTCATCGGGCGCATCGCTCCGCTGCGCGCCCGGTCCTTCGCGCAATATTGCGCCATCCCAATGAATGCTGACCTCCGGCGTCAGGATCGACCAGCGCATCGCAGCGAAGCGGCGGATGAAGAAGCCGGCATTGGCGCGGACGATATGATGCTCCGGTTCGAACCAGGCGACGAAACGTTCGCCTTCCGCATCCGCCACCTCGCGGAAGCGCACAAAGGCGTGCATCTTGTGGATATCGCGCCGCACCGCCTTCGCCAGCGCATCGACCCGGCGCAGCAGCGGGTCGGCCTTGTCCTCCATGGTCCCCGGCCGCATTCGCAGCCGGCACAACAGCGCATAGAGCAGCGCGAACCGCTCCGGGTCGCGATGCAGGATCGCCTTTTCGGCCAGATCGACAAAAGCGCGCGGCACGGAAAAGCCTGCATCGGGCCGGTCGGCAGGCAAGGGGGCGTCGTTGCCGAACAGATCGGCGCTATGCTCGCCGACCTGCCATACGACATCCGCCGGATCGACGCCCGCCAGAACCAGCCGCCGCGCCGCCGCGCGCCAGCCGTCAAAATCGTCCGGTGCGGTCAGCGCGATGCGGTACATCTGGCCCCGTCACGCACCGGCTGGCGGATCAATCTTCCGCCTGCGCCCGCTCCAGTTCGGCCGGCTTGCGCTTGGCAAACAGCTTGCCCAGCCGTTCTTCCTCGGCCGCCGACAATGCCTTGGCGGCGTCGGGGAACATCTCTTCTTCCTCCTCGTCGATATGGTGGAGGTAGCGCTTCTTCATTTCGGCGAATGTCTTCCGCCACGCCTCGCCATGGAATTTCAGGTCGGCCAGCTCTTCCAGATAATCGTCGATTTCCTTGTGCTCGGACACGCTGTGCTGCGCATCCTCGCGCAGGTCCGGCTGCGCCAGCATGGTGGCGTAGAGCGTTTCCTCCTCGGCAGCGGCATGGGCGGACACTTCCACCGTGAACTGCTCGAACAGCTTTTTCAGCCGGTCCTCGTCCTTCTCGCGCTCGGCCTCCGCCATCTTGGCGAACAGCTGGCGATGGGCGTCGTGATCCTGCTTCAGGCGATCGAAAATAGTGGCGTCGGCCATGGATGGTCCTCCTTGTGCGAGCAGGAAGAACGATGGCCGCGGCAATTGGCTCCGAAATGTCAGCCGAAGATGAAACGGAAGATGATCGCGACGGGGATCCACAGCAGCGCGCCCAGGATGCTGGCGCTCCACAATTGCAGTATATCGCGGCGGAATCGCAGCGCCAGGCCGCCCTGCGACAGGCCACCCTGTTCCAGCATCTGCCAGCGCCGCTCCAGCCCGCGCGCAGCGATGCCATAGCCACCGATCGCGACGATGATGCCGAGGTGCAGGACGAGCGAGCCACCCATTTTGGCGACGATGAAAATCTGGGCAAGGCAGAAGACGACCAGGGCGGCGGCCAGATGCGAACTGATGCGCCTGGCGAAACCCTTATCCTGCGCGCGATTGCCGACTGCGGTCGCCAAGACCCCATTCTCCTTTTATGACCCTGGCAACAGAATTTCATGTGTCGGCCATGCAATCAACCCAAAATTACAGTGTTGTGAACAAATCCAGCTGTCGGGCGGGCGGCGCGAGGCCGGCGCGCAGGTCGGCCCGGTCGGTTAGCGCCACCGGCCGCCAGTCCGCCGTGATCAGGAACGGTCGCAATTTCCTGATCGACGTCGTCAGTCGGGCCACATCGTCCAGCCGCAACCGCCGATGCCGCCGGCTCGTCAGGATGCGGTCTACCGCCTTCACCCCCAGCCCCGGCACCCGCAACAGCGCCTCACGCGGGGCGCGGTTAACGTCGACGGGGAAGGCCGCGCGATGGTTGAGCGCCCAGGCGAGCTTGGGATCGATATCCAGCGGCAGGCAGCCGGTCGCCGCATCGGTCGCTGCCGCGATTTCCCGCGCATCATAGCCATAGAATCGGATCATCCAGTCCGACTGGTACAGCCGATGCTCCCGCATCAATGGCGGCCGCTTCAACGGCAGCACCGCGCTGGGCGAGGGGATGGGGGAGAAGGCGCTATAATAGACGCGGCGCAATTTGTGCCGGTCATACAGGCTGCTCGCCTTCGCGATGATTGCCCGGTCGTCGGCGGCATCGGCGCCCACGATCATCTGCGTCGACTGGCCGGCGGGGGCAAAGCGGGGCGCGCTCTTATATTTGCGCCGGGCGTCATGCCCATCCTCGATCTCACCGCGCAACTGGCCCATCGCGCCGTCGATCCGCCCGCCATCCTTTTCCGGTGCCAGCCGCTTGAGACCCGTCTCGGTGGGCAGTTCCACATTGATCGACAGGCGATCGGCATAAAGCCCCGCCAGCCGCAGCAATTCCGGGTCGGCATCGGGTATGGTCTTCAAATGGATATAGCCGCGAAAATCATGATCCTCCCGCAGCGACCGGGCGACCTCGACCAGTTGCTCCATCGTATAGTCGGACGAGGCGATGATCCCCGATGAGAGGAACAACCCCTCGATATAATTGCGGCGGTAAAAGCTGAGCGTCAGCTCCACCACCTCCTGCGCAGTGAAACGGGCGCGGCGCACATCGCTCGACCGGCGGTTGATGCAATAATGGCAGTCGAAGATGCAACTGTTGGTCAGCAGGATCTTGAGCAGCGATATGCAACGGCCGTCGGGCGCATAGGCATGGCAAATGCCCATCCCCTCGGTCGATCCGATCCCCTTGCCATCGCGGCTGTCCCGCTTGGCTGTGCCGGACGAGGCGCAGGAGGCGTCATATTTCGTGGCATCGGCCAATATTTCGAGTTTCTGCCGGGTAGAAAGTTGGGCCATTCGTTCCTGATATGTTCGATAAGGCCAGCTGTCCACAATCTCGATCAAGGACTGCACCAAGGGACAGGCGCAACCATATCCCTCTCCCCGCGGGGGAGAGGGTTGCGCAGACTTGGCAGCTTGCTGCCTAGTCGTAGCTGGGAGAGGGGAGGCGAGGGTGCATCGACACATCAGGCTCGCGCCAATCGCCCTCCCCCCTTGCCATCGCCACCCCGCCCCGCCATCACGCGGCCCATGACATGGCAATTCTGGATCGACCGCGGCGGCACCTTCACGGACGTGGTAGCGCGCGCGCCCGATGGGCAACTCCACACGGCAAAATTGCTGTCGAACGACCCGGAACGTTATGCCGATGCGGCGGTGGAGGCGGTGCGGCGCCTGACCGGTGCGGGTGATGGCCCGATCCCGCCCTGCACCCTGCGCATCGGCACCACCATCGCCACCAATGCGCTGCTGGAGCGCAAGGGCGAGCCGGTGCTGCTGGCGATCACGCGGGGTTATCGTGACGCGATCCGCATCGGCACGCAGGAGCGGCCGGACCTGTTCACGCGCCAGATCATCCTGCCCGATCCGCTCCATGCCGATGTGATCGAAGTGGACGAGCGACTGATGGCGGACGGCGCCATCCGTACCCCGCTGGATGAAGATGCCGCCCACGCCGCGCTGCAATCGGCCTATGACAAGGGGTTGCGCGCCGTCGCGATCGTGCTGATGCACGGCTATCTCCATCCCGCGCATGAACAGGCGCTGGCGCGCATCGCCGCCGACATCGGCTTCACCCAGATCAGCGCCAGCCATGACGTCGCCCCGCTTATCAAGCTGATCGGGCGTGGCGACACCACGCTGGCCGACGCCTATCTGTCTCCCGTCCTGCGCAGCTATGTCGATGGCCTGCGTGAGGCATTGGGCGAGGCGGCCGACATGCTGTTCATGCAGTCGAGCGGCGGCCTGACCGATGGCGCGCTGTTCCGGGGCAAGGACGCCGTCCTGTCCGGTCCGGCCGGCGGCATCGTCGGTCTGGC
>JAGVJS010000229.1 GCA_020051025.1 Sphingobium sp.
GACGTCGAGTTCACGCAGGTCCGCGCGCCCATTTCCGGTCGTGTCTCCGACCGTCGCGTCGACATCGGCAATCTGGTGGCCGGCGCGGAAGGCACGGGTGCGACCCTGCTGACCACGGTCAACAAGCTCGACCCCATCTATTTCAACTTCGACGCCTCTGAAGCGCTGTATCTCAAGTCGCAACGCGACAAGGATGATGGCGGCGCGGTCGAGGTGCGGTTGCAGGATGAGGCGGATTATAATCACAAGGGCCGGCTCGATTTCACCGACAATGGGCTTGATCCGCGGTCGGGCACGATCCGTATTCGCGCGGTGTTCGACAATCCGGGCAATTTTCTGACGCCGGGCCTGTTTGGCAATATGCGCCTCGCCAACGGCGGGAAGGCCAATGCCCTGCTGGTCCCGGACGAGGCGATCCAGTCGGATCAGGCGCGCAAGACCGTGCTGGTGGTGGACAAGGATGACAATGTGGCAGCCAAGCCGGTGGAACTGGGTCCGATCGTCGATGGGCTGCGCATCATCCGCTCTGGCCTTGCGCCCACGGATCGGGTGATCGTGTCCAACCTCCAGGCTGCCATGCCCGGCGCTAAGGTGGCGGTGAAACCGGCCACGATCCGGCCCGCCCCCGCTCCGGTGACGCCGGTCGACAGCGCGGCTCCGGTGGCCGCGCAGGCGACCTTCGCACGATAGCCCCACCCCAACCCCTCCCCTGAAGGAGAGGGGCTTTGGAACCACAAATCCCAAGCCCGTGATCCGGCCCCTGCCGGATCGCGCGGCATCCCTTTCGCCTTCGCAAAGGATGATCCGATGCGCTTTTCCCGTTTCTTCATCGACCGGCCGATTTTCGCCGCCGTGATCGCGGTGGTCATCACCGTGGTCGGCGCGCTCGCCTTCATCGGCCTGCCGGTGTCCCAATATCCCGATATCGTGCCCCCCACGGTCACGGTGTCTGCCCAATATCCCGGTGCATCGGCGGAAACGGTCGCATCGACCGTGGCCGCGCCGATCGAACAGGAAATCAACGGCGTCGACGACATGCTCTATCAGAGCAGCCAGTCGACCGGCGATGGCAAGGTCGTCATCACCGTCACCTTCAAGATCGGCACCGACCTGGATGCCGCGCAGGTGCTGGTGCAGAACCGCGTCGCCGTTGCCACGCCCCGCCTACCCGAAGAAGTGCAGCGCCTCGGCGTCGTGACGCGCAAGACCACGCCCGAATTCCTGATGGTCGTGAATTTGCAGTCGCCCGACGGCACGTTCGATCGCGACTATATTTCCAACTATGCGCTGACGCAGGTGCGTGACCGGCTTGCCCGGCTCGACGGCGTGGGCGATGTGCAGATGTTCGGCGCGCGCGACTATGCGATGCGCATCTGGATCGACCCGGACCGCGCCGCCGCGCTGGATCTGACCGCCGGCGAAGTCGTCTCCGCATTGCGGGCGCAGAATGTTCAGGTTTCGGCCGGCTCGATCGGTCAGCCCCCTTATGATCGCGGCGAAGCCTTCCAGCTTGGCGTGGAAATGCAGGGCCGCCTGAACACGCCCGAACAATTTTCCGACATCGTGATCCGGTCGGATGCCGATGGCCGCCAGGTGCGCGTGCGCGATGTGGCCCGTGTCGAACTGGGCGCGCAGGATTATGGCACCAACACCTATCTGTCGAACAAGCCCACGGTCGTCATCGCGACGATGCAGCGTCCTGGCTCCAACGCGCTCGACGCGGCGGAGAAGGTGAAGGCGGAGATGGAGCAACTGTCCAAGCGCTTCCCCAAGGGGCTGGAATATAGCATCATCTACAACCCGACCGAATTTATCAGCCAGTCGATCGACGCCGTCTATCACACGCTGATCGAAGCGGTGTTGCTGGTCGTCCTCGTCATCCTCGTCTTCTTGCAGAACTGGCGCGCGGCGATCATCCCGATCATCGCCATCCCGGTGTCGCTGATCGGCACGGCGGCGATCCTCGCGGGCCTTGGCTACTCCCTCAACAACCTGTCGCTCTTCGGCCTTGTCCTTGCCATTGGTATCGTGGTCGACGACGCCATCGTCGTGGTCGAAAATGTCGAGCGCAATATCGAAAATGGCATGTCGCCGCTGGAGGCCGCGCGCGTCTCCATGGATGAAGTGTCGACCGCGCTGATCGCGATCGTGCTGGTGCTGTGCGCGGTGTTCGTGCCGACGCTGTTCATCACCGGCATTTCCGGCGCCTTCTACCAGCAGTTCGCCGTTACCATCTCGACCGCGACCGTCATCTCGCTGATCCTCTCGCTCACTTTGTCGCCCGCTGCGGCAGCCTTGCTGCTCAAGGCGAAACATGGTCCCCGCGATCGCAGCGGCGATCCGGTATGGCGGCAGAAGCTGGGCCTGGCCGTCGATGCCTTCAACCATGGCTTCGACCGGATGAGCGCCGGCTATGGCCGCCTCACCCGCTTCCTTGTCGCCCGCCCCAAGAAGATGCTGCTGACCTATGCCGGCCTGATCGCCGCCACCATCGCCCTGTTCTGGGTAACGCCCGGCGGCTTCATCCCGGCGCAGGACCAGGGCTATTTCCTGGCGGTGGTGCAGTTGCCCTCCGGCGCCTCGCTCGAACGCACCGACAAGGTGACGCGCGAAGTTGCCGCGAAGATCCTGCCGATCAAGGGCCTGCGCGGCGCGGTGATGTTCGCCGGCTTCCATGGCCCGTCGCAGACACAGGCGCCCAACAGTGCGGCAATCTACTTCCCCTTCAAGAGCTTTGCCGAGCGGAAGGAAGAGGGCGCCACCTATGCCGGCATCATGGAGCAGGCGAACAAGGCGGTCGCCGGCTATGACAAGGCGCGCATCCTGCTCGTCCCCCCGCCGCTCATTCAGGGCATCGGCTCGGCTGGCGGCTATCGGATGATGCTGGAGGACCGTGAGGATCGTGGCTACGCCGAGCTCAACAAAGTGGCCAATGATCTGATCGCCAAGGCGAACCAGTCCCCCAGCCTCGCCATGGTCTACACCCTGTTCGATGTCGGCACGCCGCGCATCTATGCGGACGTCGACCGGCGCAAGGCCGACCTGCTGGGCGTGCCGCCCGAACGCATCTTCGAAGCGATGCAGGTCTATCTGGGGTCGTCCTTCGTCAACGACTTCAACCTGCTGGGCCGCACCTATCGCGTGACCGCGCAGGCCGATGCCGACCATCGCGGCACGGTGGCGGATATCGCCAACCTCAAAACCCGGTCGAACAGCGGCCAGATGGTGCCGATCGGCTCCGTCTCCACCTTCAAGGACAAGACTGGCCCTTATCGCGTGGTCCGCTATAATCTGCTGCCGGCGGTGGAGATCGACGGTGATACGGCGCCGGGCTATTCGTCGGGCCAGTCGCTCGCCACGATGGAGAAACTCGCTGACGCGGCCCCTGCGGGTTACGCCAGCGAATGGACCGGGGTTGCCTATCAGCAGATCAGCGCGGGCAATACCGCAGGGCTGGTGTTCGGCATGGCGGTCTTCTTCGTCTTCCTGGTGCTGGCGGCGCAATATGAAAGCCTGACGCTGCCGCTGTCGATCATTCTGATCGTGCCGATGTGCCTGTTCGCGGCCATGCTGGGCGTGAACCTGCGCGGAATGGATAACAATATTCTGACGCAAATCGGTCTGGTCGTGCTGATCGCCCTTGCCGCGAAGAACGCCATTCTGGTGGTGGAATTCGCCAAGCAGGCGGAGGAAGAACAGGGCCTGTCCCCGATCGAGGCAGCCGTTCAGGCCGCGCAGACCCGTCTGCGTCCGATCCTGATGACCAGCTTCGCGTTCATTCTGGGGGCGGTGCCGCTGGTGATCGCGACCGGTGCCGGCGCGGAACTGCGGCAGGCGCTGGGTACGGCCGTCTTCTTCGGCATGGCCGGCGTGACCGCCTTCGGCCTGCTCTTCACCCCCACCTTCTATGTCGTGTGCCGCGCGCTGGGCGATCGCTTCGCCCGCCTCCGGCCCGAACAGGCTGAACCTGCCTTGCAGCCAGCCGAATGAGGAATAGAGACATGATACGCAACTTCATCGCCTTGCTGCTCGGCGCGAGCGCCCTCACGGCCTGCGCCGCCGGGCCGGATTACAATGCGCCCGCTACCCCGGCCACGGCCGCCGC
>JAGVJS010000037.1 GCA_020051025.1 Sphingobium sp.
GAAGTGCTGAAAGAATTTCCCTATGGCGCGGTCCAGTTGACCGGCGGCGTGGTCAAGGATCATTATGACCATATCCATGCCCATTATCTGGCGCTGGACAATGACCGGGCGCTGAAGGTGTTTCGCCAGCAGGCGGGCCTGCCCGCCCCCGGCCCGGACATGGGCGGATGGTATGACCGCGACGGCTTCGTCCCCGGCCTGGCGTTCGGCCAATATATGTCGGGACTGGCGCGCATTGGGGCTACGACCGGCGACAAGGCCGTTCATGCCAAGGTTGCGGCATTGGTGCAGGGTTTCGGTGAGTTCATCACCAAGACGAAGAACCCCTATGCCGGTCCCAAGGCGCAGGACCAGTGGGCCGCCTATACGATGGACAAATATGTCGTCGGCCTGATCGACGCCTATCGCCTGTCGGGTGTGGAGCAGGCCAAGACGCTGCTGCCGATCACGATCGAGAAATGCCGCCCCTATATCTCGCCCGTGTCGCGCGATCGGATCGGCAAGGTCGATCCGCCCTATGACGAAACCTATGTGCTGTCCGAAAATCTGTTCCATGTCGCCGAGATTACGGGGCAGGAGAAGTATCGGCAGATGGCGATCCATTATCTGCTGAACAAGGAATGGTTCGATCCGCTGGCCGCCGGGCAGGATGTGCTACCGACCAAGCACGCCTATAGCCACACCATTGCGCTGAGTTCAGGCGCGCAGGCCTATCTGCATCTGGGCGACGAGAAATATCGCAAGGCGCTGGTCAATGCATGGACCTATATGGAGCCGCAGCGCTTCGCGTCGGGCGGCTGGGGGCCGGAGGAGCAGTTTGTCGAACTGCATCAGGGGAAACTGGCCGCGAGCCTGAAATCGTCCAAGGCGCATTTCGAAACGCCCTGCGGCAGCTTTGCCGACATGAAGCTGGCCCGCTATCTGGTGCGCTTCACTGGCGAGCCTGTCTATGGCGACGGGCTGGAGCGGACGCTGTATAATACGATGCTGGCGACCCGCCTGCCCGACAGCGACGGGGGATATCCCTATTATTCCAACTATGGGGCGGCGGCCGAGAAGCTTTATTATCACCAGAAATGGCCCTGCTGTTCGGGCACTTTGGTGCAGGGCGTCGCCGATTATGTGCTGAACCTCTATTTCCATGACGATAATGCGCTGGTCGTGAACATGTTTGCGCCGTCCACCGTCAACTGGGATCGTCCCGGCGGCGCGGTGAAGGTGGTGCAGGAAACCAGCTATCCGGCGGAGGACACCACCCGCCTGACCGTTACCGCGCCGGGCAATGGCCGCTTCGCGATGAAGCTGCGTATTCCCGCCTGGGCGAAGGGCGCGCAATTGCGCGTCAACGGCGCGGCGCAGGGCGTGCAGCCGGGTATATTGGCCGTTGTCGACCGGACGTGGAAGGCGGGCGACACCGTGGAATTGACCCTGCCGCAAGCCCTGCGGACGCTGAGCATCGATGACAAAAATCCCGATATCGCGGCGGTGATGCGCGGGGCGGTGATGTATGTCGGCCTCAATCCCTGGACCGGGGTGGAGGATCAGCCGCTGGCATTGCCCGCGTCGCTGAAGCCGGTGCCGGGATCAGGCCTGAATTATGCCATGGAAACGGGTGGTCGGAACCTGGTCTTCGTGCCCTATTTCAATGTGGGGCTTGAGCGGTACAACACCTATTTCAAGATTGCGTGACCATGACTGATCGGGTTTTTGCGACGTACGAGATCGAGACGGCCTATCCTTTGGAACAGGCGGCGGCGACGATGGCGGGCGAGCAGTCGACCGGCACCTTCGTCCGCGTGCCGGGGGAGACGGATGCGCTGCGGGAAGCCCATGCCGCGCGGGTCGAGGCACTGGAGGAACTGGGCGAGGTGGAAGCGCCTTCGCTGCCGGGTTCGGGGCTGCCCAAGGGCGGCGGCGACGGGAAAAGGCGGCGGGCGCGGGTGACGCTGTCCTGGCCGACGTCGAATTTCGGGATTTCGCTGCCCAATCTGCTGGCGACGATCAACGGCAATCTGTCGGAGCTGAAGGCCTTTTCGGGGCTGAGGCTGGTCGATGTGACGTTGCCGCCCGCTTTCCTGACCCGCTATCAGGGGCCGCAATTCGGGGTGGCGGGCACGCGCAAGCTGGCGGGCGTCCATGACCGGCCGATGATCGGGACGATCATCAAGCCGAGCGTGGGCATGTCGCCGGAAGCCACCGCCGATCAGGTGCGGGCGCTGGTGGAAGCGGGCGTCGATTTCATCAAGGATGACGAATTGCAGGCGGACGGGCCGCATTGCCCGTTCGATGCGCGCGTGAGCGCGGTGATGCGCGTGATCAACGATCATGCCGAGCGGACGGGCAAGAAGGTGATGTTCGCCGCCAACCTGACCGGCGACATGGACGAGATGCTGGAACGGCATGATCATGTGCTTAGCGAGGGCGGCACATGTATCATGGCGAGCATGAACAGCATCGGCCTGCCCGCGATGAAGATGTTGCGGGCGCATGCGCAGCTGCCGATCCATGGCCATCGCAATGGCTGGGGGATGCTGGGGCGGTCGCCCGCCATCGGCATGAGCTATATCGCGTTCCAGAAATTGTGGCGGCTGGCCGGGATCGATCACACCCATGTGAACGGCATCGATAATAAATTTTGCGAGAGCAATGAGAGCGTGATCGCGTCGGCGCGCGAATGCCTGACGCCGATGTTCCCCGCGCCCCATGCCGGGTGCGAGATCATGCCGGTATTCTCATCCGGCCAGTCGGCGCGGCAGGTGCCCGCAACCTTTGCCGCGCTGGGGTCGACCGACCTGATC
>JAGVJS010000105.1 GCA_020051025.1 Sphingobium sp.
CCGCGCGCAGGCGGCGGCCGCCACCCCGCAAAAACCGATACCGGGGCGACCGCAGCCGACCACCAATACATGGCCGATCCGGCCGGTGGCAAACCCGCCTTTGCCCTATCGCAACGTCGATCAGAATGAAGCACCGCCGCCCGCTTTGGTCAGCGTGGTGCGCAATCTTGGCCAGAGCTTCCGGGGCAAGGTCGGCATCGCGGTTCGCCGCGTCGGCACGGACTGGACCGTTGCCTGGAACGGCACCTCACTCTTCCCGCAGCAGAGCGTGTCGAAACTCTGGGTGTCGATGACCTTCCTCGACGCGGTGGATCGCGGCAAGCTGCGCATCACCGACACGACCACCATCACCCGCAACGACCTGACCCTGTTTCACCAGCCGTCCGCCGCGCTGGTGGCGCAGAAGGGTGGCTGGACCACCAGCTATTCGGACCTGATGCGCCGCGCGATGACTCAGAGCGACAATACCGCCAACGACACGCTGCTGCGCGCCGTCGGCGGGCCGGATGCGGTGCGCGGCTTCCTCGCCCGGCGGATGATCAAGGATATCCGCTTCGGCCCCGGCGAGCGGCTGTTGCAATCGACCACCGCCGGCCTCGACTGGCGCCAGGATTATTCGATCGGCCGCAACTTCTATACCGCCCGCGCCAGGTTACCGATGGCCGTGCGACAGAAGGCGCTCGACAATTATCTCGCCAGCCCGCCCGACGGCGCAGCACCCTCCTCCATCGTTCAGGCGCTGGCGAAGCTGAAGCAGAATGACATGCTCTCGCCCGCTTCCTCGCGCCTGCTGCTCTCGATCATGTCGGAGGCCAAGACCGGGCCGCAGCGGATCAAGGGCGGTGTGCCGCCGGGCTGGTCCTATCTGCACAAGACCGGCACCGGCCAGGATCTTCCGCCGCGCTCCACCGGCTTCAACGATATCGGCATCATGACCGCGCCGGACGGCACCAGCTATGCCGTGGCGGTAATGATCGGATCGACCACCGTGGCGATCCCCGAACGCTGGGCGCTGATGCAGGCGGTGGCCAAGGCGGTCGTGGCCAACCACGAACCGCGTTAGGTCAGAAGCGCCGCACGACGCCGAAATAGACTTCGCCGTCCGGGCTGTCCGCATTCAGCCCGGCATTGACGCCCATGTCGAACTGCATCTCGTCATTGGGCTGCCAGCCGAACGACAGACCTGCCAGCGCTTCGGTGGCATGACCGGCCGGATCGTCATCCCGCATCAGCGACGCCTCGATCGTCCCGGACAGGCTGTCGCTCAGGTCGAAGGCCAGATCGGCGACGCTGCCATAGGCGACATGCCGCCCGGATCGATCCTTATCGACCGCCGCGTCGATTTCCGGCACCCATTCCAGCGACAGGCCATGCCCGATGTCGAAGCTGACCGGCAGCAACAGCCCCGCGCCCCAGTCGCCATCCCCGATCGCCGATCCCCCGACCGGCAACGACGCATAGGGCATCACCGCCACCGACAGGCCGGACCCATCGGGATTGGCGAGATTGCGGCGCAGCGCCAGCCACATATCCCCGACGCCGCCATCACGGTCCATGGCCCCGCCCATCCTGTCGCGCGTGCGCACATGGCCATAGGCGGTCCAGCCGATCTGCGCCTCCAGATGATCCGCCAACCCCATCCGCACCAGCAGGTCGCCGGCCTGGATCGTATCGCTCCGGCTTGCCTTATCCTGCTCGCGCGTCCAGTCGCCCAGCCCCAGTTCGACCACGACGCGCCCCGGATCGACCGTGCAGGCCGGCGTCCCCAGTCCAGGCCGATCGGCACATAAGTCCCGCGCCTCTTCCGCTTGAACGGCGTTCGGCCCCGTCATCGCCGCAATCAGCAATATCCCACGCCAGAAACGCATCATGCCCGCCCCTCTTCAAATCTGTATGCGCGCTTTCCAGAGAAATGATGCAGAAATATTCGGTTCCATGATTGTCGCTGGAATAAGCGCGGGGCGGCAGGCGTATGCCCCGCATGACCGCTCTTCTGACTGCCTCCACCCGTTCCACCGTCGTGCCGATCCGTCCTGCTGCAACCGACCGCAGGCCGATCCGCATCGCCTTGTTCTCCGGCAATTATGACTGCGTCCGCGATGGCGCCAACCGCGCGCTCAACCGACTGGTCGGCCATCTGCTGCATCATGTGGGGGCTGAGGTACGCATCTATTCGCCCACTGCGCCGCAGCCCGCCTTCGCCTCCGTTGGCGACGTCCGCTCGGTGCCCTCGCTCGCCCTGCCGGGCCGTCCCGAATATCGGCTCGCCATCGGCCTGACCCGCGGGGTGCGCCGCGATCTCGATGCCTTCGCGCCGGACATCGTCCACCTCTCGGCCCCCGACCTGCTCGGCCGTCAGGCACAGAAACATGCGCGGCTGCGCGGCATTCCGGTCGTCGCCAGCCTGCATACGCGGTTCGAAACCTACCTCGATTATTATCGGCTGGGATTTCTGCGCGGCACGATGGAGCGCTATCTCGACCGTTTCTACGGCGACGCCGACCGCATATTGGCCCCCACCCCGCCGATCCGGGACGATATGGCCGCACGCCATGGCGACACGCGCGTGTCGGTATGGGGTCGCGGCATCGATCCCAGCCAGTTTGCGCCGGCCCTGCGCGATCCCGCCCTGCGCGCCGCGCTTGGTTATGAAGACCGGGATGTCGTGCCGCTCTTCTTCGGCCGACTGGTGCTGGAAAAGGGGCTGGGCGTCTTCGCCGACACGATCGCTGCGATCCGCGCGCGTGGGCATGACGTCCGCCCGCTGATCGTCGGCGAAGGCCCGGCCCGTTCCTGGCTGGCCCAACGATTGCCCAACGCCAATTTCATGGGACATCTGAGCGGGCAGGATCTGGGGCGCGCCGTGGCAAGCGCGGACCTGCTCATCAACCCCAGCGTCACCGAGGCCTTCGGCAACGTCAATCTGGAGGCGATGGCATCCGGCCTCGCGGTCCTGTCCGCCGATGTGCCCAGCGCCGCCAGCCTGATCGACACCGGCCGTACCGGATTGCTGCTGCCCGCCACTGACGCGGACGCCTATGCCGATGCG
>JAGVJS010000375.1 GCA_020051025.1 Sphingobium sp.
CGCCGATCGCGCCCAGCGCGTCGGCGATGGTGCCAAAGCCCTGCCCGGTTTCCGCTATGGTGAAGGGCGCCCCATTGCCCTGCCCCACAGCAGCAGAGGCGATGGCGACAGAGGCGAGCAGGATGGTGGAGATGATGCGCATGGGGGACAGGCTATCGCGCCCATCCCGATGGGCCAATGGCCGGGCATGGCCCAATTTGCGACTGCCCCATAAAGGGACGGACCGGATCGCCAGGGTTAACCGTGCCGCCGCACGCCCGCGTCACAGCGTCAGGCGCCGACATTGCGACTTGTCGCCTTAAAGGCTCAGCCAATCGACCCGATCGCCCATCAGGGCGCCAGTTGCGCTACCGTGCGACAGCGATCCTTCAGCGCCCTTGAAACAACGGAGTTTATCGCCTTGGTCTGGAAACATGCCATCATATCCGGCGCCCTTGGGCTGGCGTCCATCACGCCTGCGCACGCGCAAATGTCCAGCACCTTCAACCCCAACTTCGTCTTTCAGCAAACACTCCCGGTCATCGCCAGCCCGTGCAAGGGCGGCAATTGCAAGAATGGCGCCACCACCCGCCCCCGCAGCGCGACGGGCGATAATCGGGCCAATGCACAGGCGACCTGCGCAAACGCCCGAAAAATGACGCCCAGGGAGGACCAGCGGGCCAAGCTGGTCGAACTGCTGACGCTATGCGACCGCGCCGGATATTGACGCGCCTGTGATCGGGGGAACGCACGGGGCAGGATCGATCCAGCCCGTTCGTCAATCCAGATTGGGCCGCAAATAGCGTTCCGCCGTCTCCAGATCGATGCCGCGCCGCGCCGCATAATCTTCCAGCTGATCACGGCCCACTCGCGCCACGCCGAAATATTCCGCCTGGGCATGGCCGAAATAGAAGCCGCTGACCGCCGCCGTGGGCAACATTGCAAAGCTTTCCGTCAGCGTCGCGCCGGTTGCATGATGCGCGTCCAGCATGTCGAACAGGATCGGCTTCAGGCTATGTTCCGGGCAGGCGGGATAACCCGGCGCCGGGCGGATGCCGCGATATTGCTCCTTGATCAGCGCTTCGTTGGTCAGCTGCTCACCCTCGGCATAGCCCCACAGAGCGGTACGGACATAATGGTGCAGCCGCTCGGCAAAGGCTTCGGCCAGACGATCGGCCAGCGCCTTCAAAAGAATGTCCGAATAGTCATCGATCGCATTTTTGAACCGCGCCAGATGCGGTTCGATGCCATGGATCGACACGGCGAAACCGCCCATCCAGTCGCCATCATGGCTGATGAAGTCGGCGAGGCACATATTGGCCCGCCCTTCCCGCTTCTGGATCTGCTGGCGCAGCATCGGCAGGGTGTAATGTTTCTCATCCTCGACATGGACGATGATGTCGTCCCCTTCGCGGCGGCAGGGCCACAGGCCCGCGACGCCCCGCGCCGTCAGCCATTTGTCGTTGACGATCTTGTCGAGCATCTTCTGCGCATCGGCGAACAGGCTGGTCGCACTTTCGCCGACTACTTCGTCCGTCAGGATCGCGGGATAATTGCCCGCCAGTTCCCATGCGCGGAAGAAAGGCGTCCAGTCGATATAATTGACCAGATCCTTCAAGTCCCAGTCGGGGAATTTATGCACGCCGGGCAGGCGCGGACGCGGCGCCTTCAGGCTCTCGTCAATCTCGAACCCATTGTCACGCGCATCGGCGATGCTGATCAGCGCGCTCTGTCCCTTATTAGCGCGGGCGACGCGAACATGCTCATAATCGTCCTTGGTCTTCTGGACGAAATCATTCTTCTGCGTCTCCGACACCAGAGCCGTCGCCACGCCCACGGCGCGGCTGGCGTCCAGCACGTGGACGACCGGGCCGGTAAAGGCCGGGTCGATGCGCAAAGCGGTATGCACGCGCGAGGTGGTCGCGCCGCCGATCAGCAACGGCATGGTCATGTTCGCGCGCTGCATTTCGGCGGCCACCGTCACCATCTCGTCCAGCGACGGGGTGATGAGGCCAGACAGGCCGATCATGTCCGCGTCATTCTCGTTCGCGGCCTTGATGATGTCCTGCCAAGGCACCATCACGCCCATGTCGATGACTTCAAAGCCGTTGCATTGCAGGACTACGCCGACGATATTCTTGCCGATATCATGCACGTCGCCCTTCACGGTCGCCATGATGATCTTGCCCTTGCCCTTGGTGCCCGGCTCCTTGGCCGCTTCGATGAAGGGCAGCAGATGCGCCACCGCCTTCTTCATGACGCGGGCGGATTTGACGACCTGGGGCAGGAACATCTTGCCCGCGCCGAACAGGTCGCCCACGACGTTCATGCCGTCCATCAACGGCCCCTCGATCACCTCGATCGGCTTGGCGGCGGCGAGGCGACACTCTTCGGTATCCTCGACCACATACATGTCGATGCCCTTGACCAGCGCATGTTCGAGCCGCTTGGCGACCGGCCAGCCGCGCCATTCCTGCGCCGCCTTCTCCGACGCCGCATCCTTGCCCTTGAAGCTTTCCGCCAGCGCGACGAGCCGGTCGCCCGCTTCGGGATCGGTATTCAGCAGCACATCCTCGCACGCCTTGCGCAGCGCGGGGTCGATCGCGTCGTAAACGTCCAGTTGTCCGGCATTGACGATCGCCATGTCGAGGCCGGCGGGGATGGCATGGTATAGGAACACGCTGTGCATCGCCCGGCGGACGGGTTCATTGCCGCGGAAGGAGAAGGAGAAGTTCGACAGACCGCCCGAAATATGGACATGCGGGCAACGCTTCTTGATCTCCCGACACGCCTCAATGAAGTCGACGCCGTAATTATTATGCTCCTCGATCCCTGTCGCGACGGCGAAGATATTGGGATCGAAGATGATGTCCTCGGGCGGAAAACCGATCGTCATCAACAGCTTGTAGGCGCGCTCGCAAATCTCGACTTTTCTGGCTTGCGTATCCGCCTGCCCCGTCTCGTCGAAGGCCATCACGACCACTGCGGCGCCATAAGCCATGCACAGCCGCGCATGATGCAGGAAGGCTTCCTCGCCCTCCTTCATGCTGATCGAGTTCACGACCGGCTTGCCCGAAACGCATTTCAGCCCCGCCTCGATCACGTCCCACTTGGAGCTGTCGATCATCACCGGCACGCGGCTGATATCCGGTTCCGACGTCATGAGCTTGAGGAAAGTGGTCATCGCCTCGACCGCGTCGAGCAGGCCTTCGTCCATGTTCACATCGACGATCTGCGCGCCATTCTCCACCTGCTCGCGCGCAATGTCGATGGCGGCGGCATAGTCGCCCGCCATGATCAGCTTCTTGAACTTGGCCGATCCGGTGACGTTGGTGCGCTCGCCGATATTGACGAAGGTGGCGGTGGTCTTGGTGGTCATATCTTCAAATATCCGTTCGCTTCGAGCGAAGTCGAGAAGCGTTTGCGCGGACGTGTCTCGACTTCGCTCGACACGAACGGAGAAAGGCTCAGGCCGCGATGTGCATCGGCTCCAGGCCCGCAAGCCGGGTCACGACTTCCAATTCCGGCACCTGACGCGGCTTGTGCCCGTCCAGCGCCTTGGCCACCGCGCCGATATGGGCGGGCGTGGTGCCGCAACAGCCGCCGACCATATTGACCAGCCCTTCGTCCACCCAGTCGCGGATCAGCTTCGCGGTGGTTTCGGGCAGCTCATCATATTGCCCCAGTTCGTTGGGCAGCCCGGCATTGGGATAGGCCAGGATCAGCGTATCGGCATTTTTCGACAATTCGCTGAGATAAGGCCGCAGCAAATCCGCACCGAACGCGCAATTCACGCCGATGGTCAGCGGCTTCAAATGCCGCAGCGAATACCAAAAGGCGTTGATCGTATGGCCCGACAGGTTGCGCCCCGACATATCGGTGATGGTGAAGCTGAGCATCAGCGGCACCGAACGACCGGCCGCTGCCTCGGCCTCACGCGCAGCCATGCCCGCCGCCTTGGCATTGAGCGTATCGAAGCAGGTTTCGACCAGCAGGAAATCCACGCCGCCCGCGATCAGCGCGTCGCACTGCTCGCGATAGTCCGCTTTCAGCGTATCATAATCGACTTCGCGATAGGCGGGATCGTTTACGTCGGGCGAAATCGACAGCGTCTTGTTCGTCGGGCCGATCGATCCGCACACGAAGCGGGGCTTGCCGTCCTTCGCCGTCGCCTTGTCACAAGCCGACCGCGCCAGCTTCGCCGCGGCGATGTTGATATCCCACACCAGATGCTCGCAGCCATAGTCCGCCATCGCGATCTTGGTGGACGAAAAGGTGTTCGTCTCGATCATGTCGGCGCCCGCATCCAGATAAGCGCTATGGATGCCCTCCACGATGTCCGGGCGCGTCAGGCACAGAAGGTCGTTATTGCCCTTCTGGTCCTTTTCAAGCGCCAGATCGCCGCGATAGTCGGCCTCTGTCAGGCCATGTTTCTGGATCGAGGTGCCATAGCCGCCGTCGAAGATCAGGATCTTGTCAGCGGCCAGTTGGCGCAATTGTGATTCGGCGCTCATGCCGCTTTCTCCGATTGGGCGACCGCCGCCTTTGCCCGAAGCCCGAGCAAATGGCAGATCGCAAAACTGAGTTCCGCCCGGTTGAGCGTGTAGAAATGAAAGTCCCGCACGCCGCCTTCATACAGCTTGCGGCACAGTTCGGCAGCGATCGTCGCCGACACCAGTTGGCGCGATGCGGGATGATCGTCCAAACCCTCGAACAGCCGCGCCATCCAGCGGGGCACGTCGGTATTGCACATGGCGGCCATGCGCTGCGTCGCGGCAAAATTGCTGACCGGCATGATGCCGGGCACGATATCGGCCGTGATACCCGCCGCGCCGACCTTGTCCATGAAGCGGAAATAGGCTTCGGGCGAGAAGAAGAATTGCGTGATCGCGCGGGTCGCCCCGGCATCCAGCTTGCGCTTGAGATTGTCGAGATCGCTTTGCGCGCTCGCCGCTTCGGGATGCACTTCGGGATAGGCCGACACGCTGATCTCGAACGGATGGCGCTTCATCAGCCCTTCGACCAGATCGGCCGCGCCGCTATAGCCCTGCGGGTGCGGTTCGAACGTGCCGCCCACTTCCGGCGGATCGCCACGCAGCGCCACGATATGGCGCACGCCCGCTTCCCAATAGGCATCAGCAATCTCGCCGATCTCGTCCTTGCTCGCCGCCACGCAGGTCAGGTGCGCGGCGGCGGCCAGAGACGTGTCCTGCGCGATGCGGGCGACCGTATTATGGGTGCGTTCACGCGTAGAACCGCCCGCACCATAGGTGACGGACACGAATTTGGGGGCCAGCGGCGCCAGCGTCTCGATCGCCGACCACAGCTGCGCTTCCATCTTTTCCGTCTTGGGCGGGAAAAATTCGAAGCTGACGCGGGCGTCGCCGGCCAGATCCGCATAAAGCGGCGCGGCGGGATCGTTGAGGGTCATGCGGACATCCGTTCTTCTTGCGGCTGGATGCATGCGCCCTTACGCCGCCCCAGCCAGAGTTGCACCGTCAATTGCTGGCCGGGCAGCGTTTCCACCCGCTCCAGCATCAGGCCCGCATCCGCGAACCAGCTTGCCATTTGTTCGTCCGAAAAACCCAGACGCGCATGTTGATCGCGCGTGCGCAGTTCTTCCCGTTCATGCGCGGCAAAATCGGCAATCAGCACCCGACCGTTCGCCGCCGTCACCCGCGCCGCTTCCGCGATCACCTGTTCTGGCGCATGCGCATAATGCAGCACCTGATGCAACACCACTGTATCGGCCGCCCCCTGTTCCAGCGGCAGGTCCAGGAAATCGCCCAGCAGCAGCGCATATTTGTCGCCCGCATCCTGCGGCAACTTGGCCCGGGCCAGACGCAACATGTCGGGGCTGCGATCCAGCGCCGTCACCTGCGCTGCGCCATCGCCGAACAATTCGATCATGCGGCCGGTGCCGGTGCCGATATCCAGCAGATGACCGATCGGCTCGCGCTCCAGCAGCGCGACCATTGCCGCTTCCACATCAGCCTCGGCGACATGCAGCGACCGGATTGCGTCCCATTCCTCGGCATGTTGGGCGAAATAGCTTTCGGCTGCCCGTGCCCGGTCGGCACGCACCGCCGCCAGCCGGGCAAGGTCTGCCGCCTGCCAAAGCGCCTCGCTGCCGGACGCCTCCAACTGATCGAACAGAGCCAGGAAAGGGGCGAAGGCGACGTCGCGGTTCAGCCGCAGAAACACCCAATTGCCTTCCTTGCGCCGCTCCACCAGCCCCGCTTCCGCCAATATGCGAACGTGGCGCGACACGCGCGGCTGGCTTTGCCCGACGACCTGCGCAATCTCTCCTACGGCCAGTTCCATCGCCCGCAACAGGTGGATGATGCGCAGCCGCGTCGGGTCGCCAAGTGCCCGGAATATATCGAGTGCCGCATCCATGATCACTCCATATAAAGAAATCTTTATATACGTCAATGCCAGTGAATTTTCTGTGCATTTTTCATCCATAAAGTGATGAAATGGCTGGTATCCGATGGTTCATGCCTATGAATGGGATTGCCTTGCGCATTCCAAGGCAGTACGAATCGGCCCGCAGGCGCAATGGGGGGTGAGCTTTTCTCCGAGAGTGGTCTGCATTTTTATTTTTCTCAGAGAGGGGTTTAAACCCATGACCAAGTCGATTGCTCTTTCGCTCGTTCTCGCCGCTTCGCTGGGCCTGGCTGCTTGCTCGGGCGGCGCTGAAAACGCTGCCAACAACGCCGCCAACTCGGCCGAGAACGCTTCGAACGCTGCCGACAACGCCATGAACGCCGCGCTGAACGCTGCCGACAATGCCGCCAACGCTGCGTCGAACGCGACCAACAACGCCGCGAACGCGATGTAATTCGGTCCCGTTCGGGTCTTGAATTTAGGAAAGGGTCGCACCGACACCGGGGCGACCCTTTTTCTTTGCCCTCTTGCCTTTGCGGAGCCTCCGATGATCCGTCCTCTCCTCTCCCTTGCCGCCTTGATAATGCTGGCCGCCTGCGGGTCAGGGTCGCAGGATGGGGTCGGCGGCGTCAGCGCCGGCGAAGCCCAGGCTTTGAATGATGCCGCCGCGCAACTCGACGCCC
>JAGVJS010000357.1 GCA_020051025.1 Sphingobium sp.
AACGCCGCCGACCAGGATCGGGGCGGACAGATCGGTGATGCCGGTCAGCATCGGGCTGGGGGCAAAGGCGCCGCCCGCCGCGACGGTGGCATCCAGCCGTTCGGTCAGTTCCGCCTCATCCAGCGTGTCACCGGTGGCGCGGATGTCGTCCAGCATCGCCGCCCGTGCGTCGGACGACTGGAAGGCGAGGAGGATGCGGCCGGAATTGGAGCGATGGAGCGGCCGACGGTAGCCTACGCGCACGGCAAAGCCCGAAAGGCCTGGCGCTTCGATCGCGATGATCACCACCATCTCCGCGCCGGACGCGACCGCCAGATGACAGCTCTGCCCCGCCCGGCGTGCCAGATCCTGCATCACTGGCAGCGCGGTGGAGGCCAGGTCGCGGATTGGTGGCTGGCTCATCCCCAGCGCGAAGAGCCGGTTCGTCAGCCGATAGCCTTCTTCGGCGCGGGCGATATAGCCATGCTCTTCCAGCACCTGGAGCATGCGGAAGATTTCGCTCACCGACCGTCCAAGCGCGCTCGATATGTC
Organism: Sphingobium sp.; assembly: GCA_020051025.1. Lineage (GTDB taxonomy): Bacteria > Pseudomonadota > Alphaproteobacteria > Sphingomonadales > Sphingomonadaceae > Sphingobium. Next base: position 532 of record JAGVJS010000357.1, read on the forward strand.
GGACATGATCAGCGGATCGCTGGCGCCAGCCAGAAGTTCCAATATTTCCAGCCCTTTGGTCAGGGCGGGCGCCTGATAGCGCGCCTTGCCAGTCATCCGCTTCCCCCTCCCCTTTATCGATGTTCCCATGTGGAGGAGCATCCCGTGCCGGTCGACCCTTCTAAGCAAAATCCACATATGAAATCAATTTTTATATTTCATAATTTGAAATGTGGGAGTATTGGGGCCTTGTCTTGTTACCGCTCCCAAACGCGGATCGGGACATGAAAGGGAAATATTTCGGCCGTTTGCGGCCGCGAATCACGTTAGCGCTCCGGACAGGGGCCAGGGAGAGGAAGGGTTTCATGAGCAAAATGATTCACGTGCCGCGTCGCGCCGCGTTGCTGGCCGGTATCTCGATCGCCAGCATCGCGCTGGGCGCTGCTGCCCATGCGCAGGACAATGCCGCGCCACAGGCCGCCGCAGCCGATGAAGGCGACATCGTCGTGACCGGCGTGCGCGCCAGCCTGTCGAGTGCGCAGGCGCTCAAGCGCAACAGCGACGTCATCGTCGATTCGATTGTCGCCGAAGACATCGGCAAGCTGCCCGACCGTAACGTGGCCGAAGCGCTTCAGCGCATCACCGGCATCCAGATCGAGCGTAGCTATGGTGAAGGCAGCGCGGTCGCGATCCGCGGCCTCAGCCAGGTCCGCACCGAAATCAACGGCCGCGACGTCTTCACCGCCAATGGCGGACGCACGCTGAGCCTGGAAGATGTGCCGTCCGAACTGCTCGCCGGCATCGACGTCTACAAAAATCCGTCGGCCGACCTGATCGAAGGCGGCATCGGCGGCCTCATCAACCTGCGCACGCGCAAGCCCTTCGATTTCGACGGGTTCAAGGCATCGGCCAGCGCCAGCGTCAATTATTACGACCTCTACGGCAAGTCGAAGCCGCAGGCGAACCTGCTGCTGTCGAACCGTTGGGACACGGGCATCGGCGAAATCGGCATCCTGGTCGATCTCGCCTATCAAAAGACGGCCTTCCGTCAGGACCAGATCAGCAGCCAGCCTTTCTTCCTGCTCGACCAGTCGGTCAATGCGCAGGGTCAGCCCAACAATGCGACCGACTATGCCACTGCGCAGGGTCTGGGTCGCCTCGGTAAGCCGACCTATCTGCCACACGGCGTGGGCATCGGCCAGTATCTGGGCGATCGTCGTCGTATCGGCGCGGACGTCGCAATTCAGTGGAAGCCCAGCGACACGCTGCTCGTCACCGCAGAATATGTGCGGTCGGACTATAAGTTCCAATATGGCGACTATAGCTTCTTCGCCTATACCGGCACCAATCCGATCACGCCGGATTACACGGCGCCCTTCACCTTCGACGATGCCGGCAATTTCCGCAGCGGCACCTTCGCCAATGTGCCGATCGATTCCAACACCAGCCTGGAACGGCGCAAGTCGGTTACCAACGACTTCTCGCTGAACCTGAAATGGAACCCGACCAGCAACCTGACCGTCACGGCCGACGGCCAGTTCATTCGCGGCACCACCAGCGGCCAGCGTTCGATCGTCATCCTGCGTTCCAACGCCGAACGCCTGCATCAGGTGGTGGGCAATGGCGTGCCGACCATGGAAATTCTGCCAGACAACAACCCGGCCAACGGCAATGGCCTGGTGACGGATGTCGCTAATTATGCCCCGCTGGGCGGCGGCTATCTGGACCACATCCAACATTCGGTGGGCAAGGAATATGCCGGTCGTCTGGACGCGGAATATCGGTTCGATGCGGGTATCCTGCGCTCATTGTCGGCTGGCATCCGCTACACCGACCGCTCAGCCGTGACCGACAGCAGCACCTATGCCTATTATGGCACCAGCGCACTGGCCAGCGACCTGTATGAAGTGCGCAAGTTCCGTGGCGACCTTTATCGTGGTTTCCAGGGCGTGCCCGAAGGCGCTGTCTTCTTCGACCGTAACCTCGTCCTTGACTATGACGGCACCCGCCAGGCGCTGGCCCCCTATGTCGATGCGTCACAGCGCGATGCGTTGCTCAACGGCGTCAGCTATGTGCCGAGCGATCGCAACACGCAGGGCGAAAAAACCTACACCGCCTATGGCGTGGCGAAGTTCGACTTTGCAGACGCCGGCTTCCCGCTGGACGGCAATATCGGCGTGCGCGTGATCAAGACCAAGGTGTCCACCGACGGCTTCAGCGTGCAGACGCCGCAGATTCAGCTGCCCAGCGGCCCTGCCAATGGTCCGATCAGCTATGTGCCGATCAGCGTCAACAGCAACTACACCAAGGCGCTGCCGAGCATTAACCTGCGCTATCACTTCACCGATCAGCTCCAGTTGCGCCTGGCCGCGTCGAAGGGCCTGACCCGCCCCGACTTCTCGCAGCTCAATCCGAACATCAACATCGTCGAGTTGAATCCCGGCAGCGGCATCCGTACCTCCAGTTCAGGCAATCCCTATCTGAAGCCATTGGAAGCCACGCAGTTCGATGCGTCGCTGGAATGGTATTTCTCGCGCACCGGCTCGCTCTATGCCGCCGGTTTCTACAAGAAGGTGGACGGCTTCATCGCCAACATCGCGACGGACGAAACCTACGATTTCGGCAATGGTCCCTTCACCGTGTCGGTCAGCCGCCCGCTCAATGGCGACAATGGCAAGATCAAGGGTGTGGAAGTGGGCGGCAACACCTTCTTCGACTTTCTGCCGGGCCTCTGGTCGGGCTTCGGGGTGCAGGCCAACTTCACCTATGTCGACAGCAAGGCGCCCAGCCCCGCTGCCACCGACAATGAAGGCAATGCGCTGATCGTGCCGCTCGAAAAGCTGTCGAAATACAGCTACAATCTGATGGGCTTCTACGACAAGGGGCCGATTTCTGCTCGCGTTGCCTATAACTGGCGCAGCAAATATGTCGTGACGACACGCGGCAACGGCAGCGGCGAACTGCCGATCTTCAATGCCGCGCGCGGTCAGGTTGACGCGTCGCTGACCTATACGGTCAATGAGAATTTCGCGTTGACCGTCGATGGCGTGAACCTGACCGATACCGAGAACAGGACTTATTACGGCATCCCCAGCCGTCCGCAGTCCTCGGTGCTCAACGACCGCCGCGTCAGCATCACCGCTCGTCTGACTTATTGATCTGGCGTGCGGACGTTCCTAGCGTCCCTCCCCTGGCAGACCGGACCCGCAAAGGGCCGGTCTGCCTCTTTGGGAAAAGAGAGGATGGTCTGATGCATAGTCAGAGTAGCGACAGCGAACGGAGCGGGCCTGAACAGGGCAGCCGGACGGCAATGGTCCTGACCACCGGCCTCTTCTTCCTGTGGGGCGTGGCGAACAATCTGAACGATGTACTGATCGCCCATTTCCGCCACGTCTTTTCGCTGACGGATTTTCAGTCGGGCTTGGTCCAGTCGGCCTTCTATCTCGGCTATTTCTGCTTCGCCATTCCGGCCGCGCTGGCCGCGGAGCGGCTGGGGTATAAAGCAACGGTCATCATGGGGCTATTGCTGTTCGGCGGCGGCGCGCTGCTGTTCCTGCCGGCGTCGGCGCAACTCAGCTACGGCTTCTTCCTCTTCGCTCTATTCGTGATTGCCAGTGGCCTGGCCTTTCTGGAAACTGCCGCCAATCCGATGGCGGCGGCGATGGGACCGGCGGACACTTCGGCGCAGCGGCTCAATCTGGCGCAAGCGTTTAATCCACTGGGATCGATCGCCGGCGTAGCGCTGGGCGCTACGCTGATCCTGTCCGATGCGCCGGCGGAGGGCGCTGCTGGCGCGGCGGCGGTAAGGCTGCCTTATCTCATGATCGCACTGGTTGTATTGGGATGGGCGGCGATTTTGGCTTTCACCCAGTTTCCGCGTTCCGCGACGCAGGCGGAGGGGGCGGGCGGTCCGGTTTTCGCCGGCTATGGCGCGCTGCTGCGGCGTCCCCGTTATCTGGCGGGTGTTGCCGCGCAATTTTTCTATGTCGGCGCGCAGGTCGGCATATGGAGCTATCTGATCCGCTATGCCGAAGCCGTGGTGCCGGGCATCGGTGCGCAAAAGGCCGCCTGGCTACTCACTTTGTCGCTGGCGCTGTTCATGGCCGGCCGCTTCGCCGGGGCGGCTCTGCTGGCCCGGTTCGACGGTGCGCGGTTGATGGCGCTGTTCGCCGGGATCAACATTGCCCTGTCGCTGCTGGCGACCGGTGGCGGCCTGACAGGCCTCGTCGCGCTGGTCGCGACCAGCTTCTTCATGTCGATCATGTATCCGACTATCTTCGTTCTGTCGCTGCGCGATCTTGGCCCGTTGACGAAGGCGGGCGCGTCGATGATCGTGATGGCCATCATCGGCGGGGCGGTGCTGACCATGGCGATGGGTCTGTTGTCGGATCTTGCCGGCACGATCCGCTGGGCGATGCTGGTGCCGGCGCTTTGCTTTGCGATCGTGGCTGCCTTCGCTCGCGCATCACGATGTAAAGGCGCGGCATGACCGAAGCATTTCCAAGGCTGGGCATGGGCACCGCGCCCATCGGCAATCTCTACCACATCGTGGCAGAGAGCGAAGCGCAGGCGACGCTGGACGCGGCATGGGACGCGGGCATCCGCTATTATGACACGGCGCCTCATTATGGCTTCGGCCTTGCCGAACGGCGGCTGGGCGCGATGCTGG
>JAGVJS010000242.1 GCA_020051025.1 Sphingobium sp.
GGCCGCATCCTCCAGCGACCCATGCACCCATTTCAGCTGCGCGCGCGGCGGCTGTGCGCTGCGGGTGAGGGCATTCACCCGCAGTCCGTCGGCCAGCGCCTGTTCCAGCACTTCGCCGCCGACAAACCCCGTCGCACCTGTCATGGCAATCCGCATCTGCTGCATGATCCTCAGACCATCGCCATATGGTCGCGATGGACCAGCACCGACCGGGGCATTTCGCCCAGCAGCGCGGCGATATCCTCGCTGCGCTTGCCGGCGATCTTCACGGCGGCTTCGCTGTCATATTCGATCAGCCCGCGCGCGATCACCCGGCCGTCCTGCGCCACGATATCCACCACATCGCCCCGATCGAACACCCCCTCGACCTGCGCGACACCGGCCGGCAACAGGCTGTTGCCCTTGCCCAGCGCCTGTTCCGCGCCCGCATCCACGATGATCCGTCCGCGCGTCGTCAGCCGCCCGGCCAGCCAGCCCTTGCGCGCGCCTTTCCCCTGGGCCGCCATGAAGATCGATCCCTTGCCCCCATTGGCCCAATGCGACAAAGGCGAATCCACCTTGCCCGAAATGATGGCCAGATGCGCGCCCGCGCCAGTCGCGATCCGCGCCGCCTGGATCTTCGACACCATGCCGCCCGATCCCATGCCCGAAGCAGAGCCATCGTCCGCCATCGCCGCAATCCGCGCGTCGATCGTCTCTATCGTTTCTATCAGCATGGCGCTGGCATCGACGTGCGGGTTGGCGGTGTAAAGCCCGTCGACATCGGAAAGCAGCGCAACCGCGTCAGCCCGTGCCGCCTGTCCGATACGCGCCGCCAGCCGGTCATTGTCGCCAAAGCGGATCTCGCTCGTTGCGACGCTGTCATTCTCGTTGATGACCGGTACGACGTCCAGCGCCATCAGCCGCTCCAGCGTGGCCGATGCGTTCAGGTAGCGCCGCCGGTTTTCCAGATCGTCCAGCGTCACCAGCATCTGCGCAGCGGTGATGCCCTTTTCATCGAGCAGGCTGGCCCAGCATTGCGACAGCGCAATCTGTCCGGTCGCCGCCGCCGCCTGCGCATCCTCCAGCGATCCGCGACCGCCCTTGGACAGCTTCAACCTGCGCGCACCAAGCGCGATCGCGCCCGACGACACGATGATGACCTGCTGCCCTGCTGCCTTGCGCTCCGCCACATCGGCCACCAGCGTGCGCAGCCAGTCCACCCGCACCTGACCCGCCGGATCGACCAGCAGGGCCGACCCGATCTTGATGACCAGACGGCGGACAAGGGCAGGGGGGAAACCGGAAAGGCTATGGGTCATAACGAACTAGACTACTTCCGTTCGGTTCGAGCGAAGTCGAGAACCGTTCAGCACCCGCTTCTCGACTTCGCTTGAAGCGAGCGGGTGTGAGGGACAGGACTTAAATCGGCGACCAGACGGCTTCGCCCGCGTCGCCATCATCCTCTTCATCCTCGGCGTCCTGGTCCATCATCGGCAGCACCGCGTCCAGCAATGCGCCCACGCCCTCGCCGGTCGCGCCGGAGATGATGAACACATCCTCCACGCCTTCCGCGCGCAACTGCTCGGCGATATCTTCCATCAGTTCCTCGCCCAGCAGGTCGCCCTTGTTGAGCGCCACGATCTGCGGCTTTTCGTCCAGTCCTTCGCCATAGGCCGCCAGTTCGTCGGTGACGATGCGGAACGCCTCGACCGGATCGTCGCCGGTCGCATCCACCAGATGCAGCAGCACCCGGCACCGCTCGATATGGCCCAGAAAACGGTCGCCAATGCCCGCGCCCTCGGCCGCGCCCGCGATCAGACCGGGAATATCGGCCAGCACGAACTCGCGGTCGCGGTGCAGCACCACGCCCAACTGCGGCTTGGTGGTGGTAAAGGCATAGGCGCCGACCTTCGCCTTGGTATTGGTCACCTGATTGATGAAGGTCGACTTGCCGGCATTGGGCATGCCCACCAGCCCGACGTCGGCCAGCAGCTTGAGGCGCAGCCACACCCACATTTCCTGGCCCGGCCAGCCCGTGCCATGCTGGCGGGGCGCGCGGTTGGTGCTGGTCTTGTAGGACAGGTTGCCACGCCCGCCGTCGCCGCCGCGCAGGAAGGATACGCGCTGCCCGACCTCGGTGAAGTCGGCCAGCACTTCCTGATCCTCATAATCGGGATAGCCGTCTTCATCTTCCGTGCCCTCGATGGGCTGGGGGTCCGACAGGATCTGCGTGCCGACCGGCACCTTGACGACCAGATCCTCGCCGCCTGCGCCATAGCGATTCTTGCCCATGCCGGGCTGGCCGCGCTGGGCCTTGAAATGCTGGGTGTAGCGGAAATCGATCAGCGTATTGAGGCCGGCGACGGCCTCGAAGATGATGTCGCCGCCCTTGCCGCCATTGCCGCCGTCCGGGCCGCCATATTCGACATATTTTTCACGGCGAAAACTGACCGCGCCGGGGCCGCCCCAGCCGGATTTGATATAGATTTTGGCTTGATCGAGAAAATGCATGGCGCGCCCATAACCGCAAATGGGGAAAAGTTAAACCTTACCCTTCGCAGCAATCGTCGCGGCCTCCTGCATCAGCGCGAAGGTCAGGCTGCGCGTCGCTATTTCCCGCGCTTTTTCACGCGGCAGGCGCAGCGCCCCGGCCATCGCGCCGCCCAGTTGCGAATCGCCCAGTGCCAGCAGCACCAGCATCAGCGTATTTTCCCGGATCAGCTCCGCCAGATGCGGGGTGAGGGCGCTCGCCGCCAGCTTGTCGACCAGCCGGTGGATCGCCTCCACCACCGGGTCCAGCGCATCCTCATTGCCCGACGCCAGCATCCAGCTGGCCAGCGCCCCCGCACCCTCCCGGTCAAAGGCATCGAACGTCATGTCGACGATGATGCGTGGGCTGACCTCCCCACGGCGCGCCGCGTTGACGGCATCGCCGATCTTGGCCGTGATCGTCTCGCCCAGATGGGCGGCCAGCGCCTTTTGCAGCCCGGTGGCCGATCCGAAATGGTGGAGCAGATTGGCGTGCGTCCGGCCGACCCGACCCGCCACGGCCTTCAGCGTCACCGCCTGCGGTCCCGCCTCGATCAGCAGGTCGCGGGCGGCCTCCACGGCGACGAGGCGGCTTTCATCCGGGCTAAGGCGGGCACGTTTAATTGACATGAGTGTCAGTTACTCTTATTTACATCAATGTAAGTAGCAACCGGAGGCACTTCCATGACCCCGACCGATCTCACCATCACGCCCCGCGACCGTCGCTTTGCGCGTGATCGCCGGGCGGCGCGACATTGGCTGAACGGCGATCCGATCGCCACGGCTTTCTTCAACGCGCTGTCGATCACCTTTCCCCGTGGCGAAGCCTATTTCATCGACAGCGTCCGCGCCTTCCGCGACGGCGTGCCCGATCGTCTCGCCGGCGAAATCGCGGCATTCATCAAACAGGAGGTCGTCCACAGTCGCGAACATCTGGCCTTCAACCGGCAGGTGGCGGACCATGGCTATGATGTTTCCCGCCTCGACGCCGACGTCACCATGGTGCTGGACCTCGCCAAACAGCGCCCACCGATCGCCAGCCTCGCCGCGACCATGGCGCTTGAACATTTCACCGCCATTCTCGCCCATGAACTGCTCAGCGACCCGCGCCATCTGGACGGCGCCGACCCGGAGCTCGCGGCGCTGTGGCGCTGGCATGCGATCGAGGAGATCGAGCATAAGGGCGTCGCCCATGACACATGGGTTCACGCCACCCGCGACTGGAGCCGCTTCAAACGCTGGTGGGTTAAGAGCGCCATGATGCTGGTCGTCACGAAGCATTTCCTCCACCATCGCGCGCGGGGCATGATGGACCTGCTGCGGCAGGATGGCGTCATTGGCCGGCGCGCCTGGGGCGGGCTGCTCCATTACGCGCTGGTGCGTCCGGGCATATTGCGCCGCGTCGCGCGGCCATGGCTGGGCTATTTTCTGCCCGGCTTCCATCCCTGGCGGGTGGACGACCGTGCGCTGATCCAACTTGCCGACAGCCCTTATGCCGCGGCGCTGCCGTCGGCCGCTTGACCGAAACACGGCGGAGGTTTCTTATCGCGCCATGACACACGCGCCGACATTGGAAACCATCCGCCTCATCCTCCGCCCGCACCGGATCGAGGATTATGCCGAATGTCGCAGGCTATGGGCCGATGCCGGCGTGGTGCGCCATATCGGCGGCATGCCGCTGGATAGTCAGGCGGTGTGGTTCCGCATCCTGCGCTATGCGGGCATGTGGTCGCTGCTCGGCTATGGCATGTGGGTGATCGAGGAGCGCGACAGCGGCGCCTTCCTTGGCGAAGCCGGCCTGCTCAGTGCCGAACGGGGCCTGCCAGAGCTTGAAGGCGTGCCCGAAGCCGGCTGGGTGCTGGGGCCGAACGCCTGGGGCAGGGGCATCGCCACCGAAGCGATGCAGGCGATCCTCGACTGGGCTGATGCCCATCTCGACGCGCCCTCGCTCCGCTGCATCATCGACCCCGACAATGCAGCGTCGATCAAGGTCGCGAAGAAGCTGGGCTTCCAGGCGCTGATCGACACCGACTATGGCGGCAAACCCACCCGCGTCTTCGACCGGCCGAGGGCGGCTTAGTTTCAACCTCCGTTCGCTTCAAGCGAAGTCGAGAAGCGCCAAGCTGACCGTTTCTCGACAGGCTCGAAACGAACGGATGTGGGATTTCATTCCAATTCCATAGCCGCGCTCACGCCGCCACCGGCAGCGCATCGCGATACAGGTCCATGGCCGGGTCATTATCCTGTCGCATGGCATCGCCTTCCTCGAACAGCAGGCAATCGACCATCGCGTCACGGCCCAGGCTATGTCGCTGCGCCTTCTGCCCGGTGAAACGGAAGCCCAGCTTGCGCAGGACATTGCCGGACGCCGGATTGTCGGCGAAGTGGCAGGCCCGGATGTCGCGCACGCCATTGGCCTGCGCCATGCTCATCACGGCACGCGCGGCCTCGGTCGCGAAGCCCAGCCCCCAATAGGGGCGGGCAATCCAGTAGCCCAGTTCCGGCGCGCCATCGGAATCCAGATGGATGCCGCAGCCGCCCACCAGACGCGGCGCGCCCTGCGTGCGGGTGAAGGCCAGCAGGCGCGGCAGTTGCGGATGCTGCGGCAGCGCCAGAAAGGCTTCCGCATCGTCCAGTCCATAGGGGCTGGGCGCACGGCTCAAATTGCGCAGGACCGACGGATCACCGATCGTCTGGGCCAGCATGGGGGCATCTTCCATCCAGCCCGGGCGAAGGAGCAGGCGGGGGGTACGGGCAAACATTCTCGTCTCTCCTCTTGTGCGCGCCGTTAGCCACCAATGATGACGACTTCGCGACGGCGTGGTTCTGGATGATTCCCCGCCCGCAAGACGCGCGAGAAGGCGTTGAGTTCCAGAGGCTTGAGGGAAATCGGAGGAGGGGAGCCGCTTTATTCTTTTGTCATGATCCGGTCAGGATCAGGCAACGGAAAAAGGGGCGCTCCCATGGAAGGAGCGCCCCTTGTTTCCCTCGAAACCGGCAGTTGCCTTGTGACATCTGCCGGGAGGATCGCCCCATTGCGGAGGGACGATCCGTCATCGATCGTCCGTTATTCGGCGGCCTGCGCCACGGCGTCGACCGACACATATTTGCGGCCGAGCTTGCCGGTGTGGAATACCACGCGGCCTTCGTTCAGCGCGAACAGCGTGTGGTCCTTGCCGATGCCGACATTGCGGCCCGGATAGACGCGCGTGCCGCGCTGACGGATAATAATGTTGCCGCCGATCACTTCCTGACCGCCGAACTTCTTCACGCCAAGGCGCTTCGATTCCGAATCGCGACCGTTACGCGATGAACCGCCAGCTTTCTTATGTGCCATGACCTAAACTCCTTACCTTGACTGCGCTCAGGCGATCGACACGATCTTGAGGATCGTGTGATTCTGGCGGTGACCGTTCTTGCGGCGATAATTGTGGCGGCGACGCTTCTTGAAGACGATGACCTTCTCGCCCTTCGCCTGCGCGATGATTTCGGCGGCTACGGTCAGCTTGGCTGCGTCCTTCAGGTCGCCGCCTTCACCGGCCAGCAGGACGTCGTCCAGCGTAACCTTGTCGCCGGCTTCGCCAGCCAGCTTTTCAACGACGATCTTGTCTCCGGCGGCGACGCGATACTGCTTGCCGCCCGTGCGCACGATAGCGAACATGGCTTGTCTCTTCTCGTTCAAATCTGCTTTACGCAGCTCACCAAAGACATGACGCCTTGCCGACCCGCGCGGGAATGTGGCCCGTTAGTGGAATGACTCGCGCCTGTCAACCGATGGCGGTTCGGAACCGGGGTGGTTTTCCCGCTTTTTCGTCCCTATCTTCACGGCTACACAGGCGAAGGCGGCGTTACACGCGCGGCCTTGAAGGAGCAAGTCTCGCGCATGCGGCAGGGTACAGGGTCATGGTGGATCGGAAAGGGCGCGATGATGCGCCTGCCGATCCTTGCTGCCTTGTGGACGCTGCTGGCGGTGACCTTGCTGTCCGCGCTCGCGCCGCTGGGACCGCCGCTCAGTCGGGCGACCGGGTCGGCCTTCAATCCCGCGACTCTGGATGTGGTGTTGAAGGCGCGAACCCAGTCCGCATCCCAGACGGTGGCGGTTGCGCCCCGCCCGGATGGCGATGGCGGTCCACCGCCCATGCTGCTGGCACTGGCGAGATCGGAAGAGCAC
>JAGVJS010000305.1 GCA_020051025.1 Sphingobium sp.
CCCGACTATGTCGCCAATGCCGGTGGTATCATCAGCGTGTCGGCCGAATATCTGGGCGAGGGCCGCGCCAGCTTCGCCGCCCGCGTCGACCAGATCGGCGGCCGGGTCGCCCAGATACTGGACCAGGCCAAGCGCGAGGAACGCTCCCCCGCGCTGGTCGCCGACGAAATGGCCGAGGCCATCATCGGCGAGGCCGAACGCCAGGCGGCGTAATCGCAAGCCGCAGTGATGCTGCGCATCAGCGGCTTGAAACGCTCAGACGCCGCGCGGGCTTGATCAAGGCGTGATGTGGAAAACCCATCACGCCCTGATAGTCCCCCTTCCTCTCTGCGCTGCCGGTCAGTCCCGGCAGCGCAGGGTAGCGAGCGCCGCCAGCAGCATGACGGCGCCGGCAAAGGCCATGGTCCAGATCGGTTCGGTCGGGAAGAAATGGCGCATGATCGTGCCCATCACCGCCGCCACCAGCAATTGCGGGATGACGACGAAGGCGTTGAACAGCCCCATATAGATGCCGAGCTTGGTCTGCGGCACGCTGGAGGCGAGCATCGCATAGGGCATGGCAAGGGTCGAGGCCCAGGCGATGCCGATCGCCACTTCCGACAATAGCAGCGCCTGTGCATCGCGCAGGACCAGGAAGGAGAGGAAGCCGAGCGCGCCGAGCGTGAGCGCCAGCGCATGGGTCCAGGCCTGGCCGGTGCGACGGGCAAGCGGCTGGAGCAGGAAGGGCGCGGCGAAGGCGGCGACGCCACTATGGGTGGCGAACAGGATGCCGACCCAATTGCCCCCTTCATTATAGGCGGCGCTGGTCGGATCGGCCGAGCCGAAGACATATTGGGCGACCACCGGCGTAGTATAGATCCACATGATGAACAGCGCCGACCAGGTGAAGAACTGGACCAGCGCCAGCTTCTTCATCATCGCCGGCATGGTCGCGAAATTGCCGACCACATGGCTGAGCAGATTATCGGTCCGGCCCTGCGCATGAAGGCCGCGCGCGACGATGCGGGCGATGCCATAGGCGGCAAGGAGCCCGCCCAGCAGATACAGCTCCTTTTCCAGCGCCCAGCCCCAGACGGCGGCGATGATGGCGAGGCCAGCGACGATCCAGAGCGGACCACCGGCGGGGACCGGCGGCGCTTCCGCTTGCCTTGCCGCGTCGCTGGCTTGGGCAAAGCGGGCCATCTGCTCGGGCGAATATTCGCGGGTGGTGAGCACGGTCCAGAGCACGGCAAGGAACAGCGCGGCGCCGCCGATATAGAAGCTGATGCGCACCGTGTCGGGGATCATGCCGGCAGGCGCGACATTGGAGACGCCCATCTGGTTGAGCAGCCAGGGGGTGGAGGAACCGATCACCGCGCCGGTGCCGATGAAGGCGGTCTGGATCGCATAGCCGGCCATATGCTGTTCCTTCGCCAGCATATCGCCGACAAAGGCGCGGAACGGCTCCATCGAGACGTTGAGCGAGGCGTCGAGGATCCAGAGCATCAGCGCGGCGGCCATCAGGCCGGGCGCATTGGGCATGCCGAACAAAGCGAGTGCCGCGAACAGCGCACCGGCGAAGAAATAGGGCCGGCGGCGGCCGAGGCGGCACCAGGTGCGGTCGCTATAATGACCGATCACCGGCTGCACCAGCAGGCCGGTCAGCGGCGCGGCGATCCACAGCAAGGCGAGATTGTCGAGATTTTCCCCCAGTGACTGGAAGATGCGCGACATGTTGGCGTTCTGCAGCGCGAAGCCGATCTGGATGCCGAAGAAGCCGAAGCTGATATTCCACAGCCCCCAAAAGCCCTGGCGCGGCCGACCGTCGGACGTCGTCGCGCCCGTTTCCAGTCCCATCTCATTCATTCCGGCCATCCCCATCCTTCGCCTTAACTTCGCACACTTCCCGCACATTTTGACATTAAGTTGCGAGCGCCTGATCCCCTCGGAAAGTCTGCCTTCTGCCGGGCCCGTGCAATCCGCAGCATAAAGGAGCGCCTTCCTGTAGGACAGGCGATAGCCGGGTGAAGCAATCCACTGGATTGCCGCGGGCCTGCGGCCCTCGCAATGACAAGGTTCACTGGACTGTCACCGCTTGCGCTTGCCGCCGCTGGCGACGAAGCGGATCGCCTGGCCGCCGCCGGGCGCAAGGTCGAGGCTGAGGACATCGCTCTTCTTCACCTGCTTCTTCTCGATCACGATCGCGTGGCGTCCCTCGGTGCGATAGTCGGCGCTGGGACCGTCGCGGTAGATTTCGGCGGTGTAGCTGCGGCCGGCATCGAGGAAGTCGAGCGTGACCTTGCTGGAGCGCGCCTGTTCATCGCCGACCGCGCCCAGATACCAGTCGTCGCTACCCTTCGCCTTGCGCGCGATGGTGACATAGTCGCCCACCTCGCCATTCAAGGCGCGGGTGTCGGACCAATCGGTCGGCACATCCTTGATGAACTGGAAGGGGCCGGGATATTTGGCGTAATTTTCCGGCGTGTCGGCGGCCATCACCACCGGCGAATAGAGAACGACATAGAGGGCGAGCTGCTTGGCGATGGTCGAGTGGATGGTGCTGTTTTCCGAACCCGACAGGCTGAGCACGCCCGGCGTGAAGTCCATCGGGCCGCCCAGCAACTGGGTGAAGACCAGATTCGCCTCATGCTCGGGCGGGTTCTTGCCGCCGACCCAGGCATTATATTCCATGCCCCGGCCGCCTTCGCGCGCAACCCAGTTGGGGTAGGTGCGGCGCAGGCCAGTATCCTTGACCGGTTCATGGCTGTCGATGCTGACATGATATTTGGCGGCGGTCTGCACGACGCGCAGATAATGATTCACCATCCACTGGCCTTCATGCCATTCGCGATGCTTCGCGCCATCGGCATCGACCCGCTCGATCTGGCCGGCATCGGTGACATAGCCGGTCTTCACCACCTGCTCGCCATGGTCGGCCGCCCATTTGAAGGCACTGTCGAGCTGGCCGTCATAATAACTGGCCGAGCCGCCGGTTTCATGATGGCCGATCAGGTTGACGCCCTTGGATTTCGCATAGGCGGCAAGGCCGTCGGCGTCGAAATCCTCGGTCGGCTGCGAGAAGTTCATATCCTTGCCATTGCCGAACCAGTTGCCGTCCCAGCCGACATTCCAGCCTTCGACCAGCACGGCGGGGATGCCGCTGGCAGCGGCAAAATCGATGTAGCGGCGGACATTGGCGGTGGTGGCGCCATGTTTGGGGCCTCGCGCCCAGCTCCATTCGCCCTTGATCATGTTCCACCACACGCCGACAAACTTGCCCGGCTTGATCCAGCTTGAAACGTCGCCGAGCTTGTTGGGCTCGTTCAAGTTGAGGATCATGTGGTTCATGTAGAGGCCGGCGGCATCGTCGGCGACGGCGATGGTGCGCCAGGGGGTGGAGAAGCCGGCGTCGCGCGATACCTTGGGCGCGCCCGCCCCCGGCGTCAGGTCGGCGCGGAAAGTGTTGCCTTCGGCGCGGGCGAGATTCATGCCCGCATAATCGACCAGCGCGGCTTCATGCAGGGCGACATGGGTGCCGTCAGCGAGCTTCACCGTCATCACCGTCTGGGCGGTCCCGACCGCGTCGAGCGGGGTGCGGTTGTAGAGATATTCCTCGCGATTCCACTCATAGGCGGGCTTCCACCAGGCGGTGCCGCCCTGCGCGAAGGCGAACTCGGTCAGCTCCTCGGCAATGTTGGCGTGATGGAGATTGGCCTGGTCGGGCAGGCTGTAGCGGAAGGCGACGCCATCATCGAACAGGCGGAAGATCACGTCCATTTCGCGCTGGAGATCGCCCTTCTCGCGGAACACCAGCTTCAGTTCATTATGATGGTCGCGGATCCTGGTCCATTCACCCCAGGGCTGGGTCCAGCTCGTGTCGCTGCTCGCCTGCTTGGCATCGGCCAGCGTCAGGTTGCGCTCGATCTTGGGCGCGTCGGTGAACATGAAGCCCAAACGGGAATCGGCGATCAGCGGCTTGCCATTGCGCTGCACGGCGTAGCTTGGGCGCCCCTCGCCATCGAGGCTGATGGTGAGGGTGATATGGCCGTCGGGCGAGGCAGCCCTGGCCACCACATCGGCGCGCGCGACAGTGGGCGCGAGCGCCAGGGCGATAAGAGGGAGGGCGAGCGCGGTCAGTCGCTTCATGGAAGAGTCCTTGTCTTTCGGCGCGTCATTGCGAGCGCAGCGAAGCAATCCATGGGCAGTCCATTTGGATTGCTTTGCTACGCTCGCAATGACGAGGGAGAATGTCACTCTGAATGGTCAAAGGCGGCGACGAGGCCGGATGCGGGGGCGAAATTCCAGTCGGCGATGCGGCCGGTCGACAGCTCGACCTGCCAGCGGTCCGCATCGGCCGGTCGCCAGGCGACGGGGCTGGTGCCGAGGTTGAAGACGCAGAGGCGCTGCTGCCCGTCCTGCGTCCGTTCGAAAGCGAGCAGATCGTCCGGCGTGTCGAGAAATGTGATCGTGCCGCTGCGCAGCGCCGGAGTGGCGTTGCGCAGGGCCAGCACCTCGCGCGTCCAGTGGAGCAGCGAGGCGGGGTCAGCTTCCTGCG
>JAGVJS010000387.1 GCA_020051025.1 Sphingobium sp.
CATCGCGGCGGCGGCGGCGAGGCCCACCGTATAGCGCGCGCCCGACAGCAACCGGCTCAGCACATCGCGGCCCAGATAGTCGCTGCCCAGCCAGTGCGCGGCGGACTGACCATCGAACACATCATAGGCGACGAAAGCGCCGACAGGATAAGGCGCCAGCATCGGCCCGAAGAGGGCGACGGCGAGCCAGAAGAGGACCAGCGCCAGCCCGACCTTGCCGGACAAAGGAAGCGCCTTGGCCTGCGAAAGAGCATTAGCGATCATTGCGCACGCAGCCTGGGGTTGGCGAGGATCGCGGTGACGTCCGCAATCAGCATCAGGAGGAGGTAGGCCGCGCAGAAGATCATGGCGCAGGCCTGAAGCAGGGGCATGTCGCGGCTGGTGACGGCGTTGACCATCAGGCTGGCGAGGCCGGGATAGTTGAAGATCGTCTCCACGATCACCGCGCCGCCCAGCAGGTAGGAGAGGCTGAGCGCCATGGCGTTGACGATCGGCGCGATGGCGTTGGGCATGATGTGCTTGAGCACCACCTGCACCGGTGCGACCCCTTTCAGGACGGCCATTTCGACATAGGGGCGATCCATCTGGTCGATCACCGCCGCGCGGGTCATGCGGGCCATCTGGGCGATGACGATGACGCTGAGCGTCAGGATGGGCATGGCGACCCCGCGCAGATAATCGCTCCATCCCATTTCTTCCGACGCCAGCGCGATGGAAGGCAGCCAGCGCAGCTTCACGGAAAATATCAGCACGGCGATGGTCGCGACCAGAAATTCCGGCACCGCGACCATGGAGAGGGTCGCGACATTGAGCGCCCGGTCCAGCCGCCCGCCCCGGTTCATCGCTGATCCGATGCCGATCACCAGCGCCACCGGCACCGCGACCAGTGCCGTGAGCGCAGCCAGCAACAGGCTGTTGGGCAGGCGTGCGGAAATCACGTCCGCCACCGGCATGTTGGCGACCAGCGACTGGCCCGGATCGCCGCTCACCATGCCGGTCAGCCAGCTGGCGTAGCGGACATGCGCCGGGCGATCGAGGCCCATCTCATGCCGCAGTGCGGCGACCTGTTGCGGCGTGGCGCTCTGGCCCAACGCCTCCTGCGCGGCGTCGCCGGGCAGAAGTTGCGCGATGATGAAGATGGTCACCGACACCAGCAACAGGGTCAGAAGCGACGAAGCGAACCGCTTGCCGATCAGGGTG
Source organism: Sphingobium sp. (assembly GCA_020051025.1). Classification (GTDB taxonomy): domain Bacteria; phylum Pseudomonadota; class Alphaproteobacteria; order Sphingomonadales; family Sphingomonadaceae; genus Sphingobium. The sequence goes on from JAGVJS010000387.1 coordinate 1,201, forward strand.
AGGGCCGCCTTCGCGCCACTTGCATGCGATGCACCCGCCATCAGCCCTCCCACCAGACATGTTCGGAAAATTGATAGCCCATCAGGCCGCCCAGCGAGACGGGATAGAGACCCTTCAAACGCCGGTCGTAACCGTCGATCAGGCTGATGAAAACCGGGATGCCGACGCCGCAATGATCGCGGACCAGCCCCTGCATCTCGCCATAAAGCTGTTTGCGCCGCGCCTGATCGGCTTCGCCCCGCGCTTCCAGCAACAGTCTGTCGAACCGGGGATTGTTCCAGCCACTTTCATTCCAGGCAGCGTCGGATTTGTAGAAGAGGCTGAACAGCAGGTCGGCGGTCGGGCGCGGGTTGGTGTTGCCGAAGCCGAGCGGGTGCTTCATCCAGTGGGTCGACCAGTAGCCGTCGGACGGCACCCGGTTGACGGCCAGCTTCAACCCCACGCGCGACCCATATTCCTGAAGGATCGATGCCATGTCGACCGATCCGTCTGCCGCCGGAGAGGCATAGACAGGCATGCGCACGCCGGTCAGGCCGGCGCGCTGCAAATGCCATTTCGCCTTGTCCAGATCGAGGCTGCGTTGCGGCAGGTCGGCGCGATAATAGGGATGGAAGGGCGGGATCGGCTGGTCGTTGGCGATCGTGGCATAGCCGCGATAGAGCGCCCGCTTGATGAGCGGCCGGTCGATCAGATATTTCATCGCGGCGACGAAATGCGGATTGCCGGTCGGCAATTGCCGTTGCTGCATGATGAGGTTGGTGTAGAGGCCCGACTGGGTTTCCAGCAGCGCATGGCCGCGCGACGCCATGATCCGCTTGGTGGACCGCGGATTGACCGCGATTACCAGATGGACGTCGCCCGACAGCAGCGCGTTGACGCGGCTGACTTCGTCCGGGATGCCGATCAGTTCGATCTCGTCCAGATAGGGTTTGCCGGGCTTCCAGAAATTCTCGTTGCGCCGCGCCAGCGTCCGCACGCCGGGGCTGAATTGCGCGCAGCGATAGGGGCCCGTGCCGTTGGCGACGCGAAAATCCTTCGTGCCCGCGCGCAGGATCAGAAAATGCGACTGGGCGAGGATTGCGGGCAGGTCGGCATTGGGGCCGATCAGGGTGATGACGACATCGCGGCTGCCTGCTGCCTTCACCTGCGCGAACTGCTCGGCGATCGGCGCCATCTTCGACCCGGTCGCTGGATCCTTGTGCCGCAGCAGCGACCACACGACATCCTGCGCCGTCAGGCTTGCGCCGTCGTGAAAGGTCACGCCCTTGCGCAGGCGGACATGCCAGACTGTCTGGTCGCTGCTCTCGATCCGTTCCGCCAGCGCCGGGCGGGGGATCAGGTGGCGGTCCATTTCGGTGAGGCCGCTGTAGAACATATAATGGCGGATATAGTCGGTCGACAGCGCGCCCTTGGCAGGATCGAGCGTATCGGCGGTCGAGCTGGACAGGCTGGCGACGCGGATGCGCCCGCCTGTGCGCGGTTTGCTTGCGGCCATCGCGCCATCAGGCAGCAACAGCCCCCCGGCGATGCCAAGTCCGGCGCCGATCAGATCACGCCGGGAAAAGGGCGGCATATCGTCCATCAATGGATTACATCCTGCCATTTGTACCACAGGCCGACGAGCGGCAGGAACCAGGGCTTGCCGAAATGGCCGGGCACACTGGGCCAGTCGAGGCCATCCCAGGGATTGGCGGCCGGCTCGCCGCTCATCACCCGCGCCATCTGCTGGCCCATATAGGTCGCCATCTGCACGCCATGGCCGCTATAGCCCATGGAATAATAAAGCCCGTCCTGCTCGCCCGCGCGGGGCAGCCGGTCGGCGGTCAGGTCCACCATCCCGCCCCACATATGGTCGATGCCCACGCCCCTGAGCGCCGGGAAAATCTCGCCCATGGTCTGCACCAGGATATGGCCGCTCTTCACGTCCGATCGCGGGTCGCTGATGGCGAAGCGCGCGCGGCCACCGAAGATCAGCCGATTGTCGGGCGCCAGCCGAAAATAATTGCCGATATTCTTGCTGGTCACATAGTTGCGCCGCGCCGGCAGCAGCCGGTCGATCAGCGCATCGTCCAGCGGTTCGGTCGCGATGATGAAGCTGCCGACCGACACGATCCGGCGACGGAAGAAGCCGAAAGGGCCGGTCGCGGGCGCACCACCGGTCGCGACCAGCAACTGTTTTGCCGTCACCGTGCCGCGTGAGGAGGTCACGCGCCATCCCTGCGGTACGCGCTGGAAATCGGTGACGTCGGCATGTTCGTAAATCTGCGCCCCGGCCCGCGCGGCGGCTTCGGCAAGACCCACACCGAACCGGCCGGGATGGACCTGTGCGCTGGTCGTCTGGATGAGGGCGCCGTGAAAGGCGTCCGATCCCACTTCCTCATGGATGCGCTCCGGCGGGACGAGGCGGACATTTTCGTCCACCTCCGCCGCCAGCAGGTCATGCGCGCGGACCAGCTTGTCATAATGGGCGGGTTTGGCGGCCAGCTTCATCCGGCCGGGACGGTTGAAGTTGCAGTCAATGCCTTCTTCGCGCGCCAGTCGCTCGACCGTATCGACGGCGTCGGTATGGGCGCGATAATAAGCCTTGGCGATATCCTTGCCGAACCGGGCGGACAGCGCGCCATAATCATGGGCCGTGCCGTTATTGCACTGACCCCCGTTGCGACCCGAAGCCTCGCCTACGACGCGCCCCTTCTCCAGCAGCACGACGCTGGCGCCGCGCTTTGCCAGCGCCAGCGCCGACGACAGGCCGGTAAAGCCGCCGCCGATGATGGCGACGTCAACCGATCCCTCGACGCCGTCCTTCGCTCCGCCCGTGAAGGACGGAGCGCTGGCCAGCCAGTAGGAGAGGGGGGAGGCGTCCATGCCGCTTAGAGGCCGACGACCGCGGGCAGGCAGCCGATATGCGGGATTTCGACGTCGCGATAGAAGGGGTTGGACGGCTCATGGCCGCGACCCACGAACACGCGGCAGCCGAAATGCAGGTCGGTCGCCGTATTCTGGTCGTAGCGGAAGCTGGAGGAGACGTGCATCATTTCTTCGGGCTTCGCACCGAGCTGGTCGAACATATATTCGAACGCCTGCATGCGCGGCTTATACGCCTGCGCCATCTGCGCGGTATAGACCGCATGGAACGGTGCGCCCAGCTGGCCTACATTCTGATGGATCTGGTCGTTCATCGCGTTGGACAGGATAACGAGCGGGATCTTGTCGCCGATCTTGGACAGGCCGCCGGCGACATCGTCATGCGGCCCCCAGGTCGGCACGGCGGCATAGACCGCATCGGCATCCGCCTCATTATAGGCGACGCCCCATTTCTGGCAGGTGCGGCGCAGCGAGTTGCGGATGATCTCCTGATAGGGTTCCCAGTCGCCCATCACCTGATCGAAACGATATGCGCTCCAGTCCTTGCAGAAGGCGGGCAGATTGTCCGCCGCGATCCGGTCGGCCATGAAGGCGGTCGCCATTTCGGTCATGCGGAAACGGGTCAGCGTGCCATAGCAGTCGAAGCTGATATATTTGGGCCGGAAATTAGGCATCGGCGGAGCGTCCTTTGCGGGTTCTGTGATGGGCTTGGGAGCCGTTTGACTAAGGGCATTACGACATGGCGGAGCCGGAACATGCACCCGATTGGTTCGGGTCGGGGGGCAGATTCCGGCCTTTTATGGCATGGCATTCGGCATCATTTGCCGTGACCTGTTCGTGCGTGTGATCGGGGTCGGATCATAGCCGAAAAGCCCGGTCCGGCACAGGTGGGCGGCATGGAATGTCGCGCGCTCAATAGCCCCGGTCGCGCGCGACTTCACCATCCATTGGCTGACCTGCCGAAAAGCGACGGATATTGGCGATCAGTGCGCGCGCCGCGCCATCCGGCCGGGTCATGCTGGCGATATGCGGTGTAATCATGATGCGCGGATGCGACCAGAAAGGATGGTCGGCGGGCAGCGGTTCAGGATCGGTCACGTCCAGCACGGCGCCAGAAAGATGCGCTTCGTCGAGCAGGGACAGCAGATCATGCTCCACCAGATGCGGCCCCCGACCGACATTGATGACGGCCGCGCCTTCGGGCAGTTTCGACAGGCTATCCCGGCACAAGATGCCGCGTGTCTCGTCGGTCAGCGGCAGCAGGCAGATCAGGATGTCGCACTGGCCCAGAAAGGCCGGCAGCGCGTCCGCACCCGCATAACAGTCCACGCCCTCGATCGCGCCGCCCGACCGGCTCCATCCCGACAAGGGAAAACCGAAGGGCTGGAGCGCCTGCAACACCGCCTGCCCAAGATTGCCAAGGCCCATCACGCCCACCCGCCGTTCGCTGGCGGGTTTCAGCTTGATCGGTGCCCAGCGGGCCTGCTTCTGCGCCTCGCGATAGTCGATCAGGTTCCGGTGCAGCGCCATCACCGCCATCGTCGCATATTCCACCATGCCGGCCGCTATGCCTGGCTCGATCATCCGCACCACGCGGATATGGGGCGGCAGCGCGTCCATATCGAACTGATCGATTCCTGCACCGATCGAAAACAGAATGTCCAGATTGGGCAGGCTGGCGATCAGCTCGGCCGAAGGCGCCCAGGCGGCGAGATAGCGGATCGCGGCTGGATCATAGGGCTGGGACGGATCGACAAAGGCGACGTCCGGTGCGACAGCGTCAAAAATTTCGCGCCAGATGCGGCCGCGTGCCGGATCGGATGTGTAGAGCAAAGCCATGGGTGCGACCTTCCGGCATCATCAGGCAAAAAGAAACCGCCGCTGTCCCCTGGTCTTGGAGGGAGGGACAGCGGCGGCGGACCGGAGTGGGCACACCCCGGCGAAGCGGCATCAGAAGTTGAAGCTCGCCCGGACCGTGAACTGGCGGGGCGCGCCGGGCTGAATCCACAGCGCCGAATAGGAGCTGGCATAATCTTTCTTGTCGAACAGGTTGTTCACATCGGCCGACAGCTTGATCTGATCGGTGATGTTGAACGACCCGGTCACCTTGGCGATGGTGTAGCCGGGCAGATAGAATTCCGCCGCCGTCTGGCCAAGGCGCTGGCTGATATAGGTCACGCCGGCGCCCAGCATCGCCTCATGATCGCCGATCGAGAAATTCTTGAACAGCAGAGCGTTGCCCTGATGCTTGGGAATGTTGAGCAGCGGGTCATTCTTGCGCACACCTGCGGCGGCATAATTGTCTGCCCAGCCGGCGTCGGTATAGGCGTAGGTCAGGAACAGTTCGAAGCCAGCCGGCAGCTTGGCATTGACGTCGAACTCCACGCCCTGGCTCTTGGCTTCGCCAACCGCGATCGACAGACCGGTCAGAAGATCGGCAGTCAGCACGTTGCTCTTCTTCATCTTGTACAGCGAAAGCGTGCTGGTGATCCGGCCGTCCGGCGTCACGAATTTCGCGCCGATCTCATAGCTTTTGCTGACTTCCGGGGCGAAGGGATTATTGTTCACATCGACGCCGCTGTTCGGCCGGAACCCCTTGCCATAGCTGGCATAGACGGACAGGCTTTTCGTCGGTTCAAACACCAGGCCGGCCATCGGGCTGAACTTGGTATAGGATGCCGGATTGGTGGTTCCCAGACGGTTGTCGATATTCTGGCTGAAATCGTCATAGCGGCCGCCAAACCGGACCTTGAACTTCTCGGTAATCTCGATCTGGTCCTGCGCATAGATGCCCCAGGCCTTCTGGATTTCCGTCGAATTCTGGATCACCGATGCCGGTATCGGCGCCGGGATATTGTAATTGGGGTTGAAGATATCGATCGAATAGGACTGGTCCGCGGCGGTCGGGCGATAACGGGTCTGGAACGTATTGATCTTGAAACGATCCCAGTCGCCGCCGATGCGGATATTATGGATGATGGAGCCGGTTTCCAGCTTGCCGCTGATTTCGCCGCGGAACACCATATGCGTGGTGCTATAGTCGCGATACCGGCGCTGGCGCGATAATGTCCGCCCGTCATCGTCCAGACGCTGGCGTCCCATTGCCAGTTCGGGATCGCTGGAATAGCCTTCGAACGTCGTATCCTTGTACCCTGCGCCCAGCATCAGCGTCCAGTCGTCGCTGAAATCATGCTGATATTGCGCCTGATGGCCCAGCACGCCAATTCGGATCGGACCGTCATTGGGGTTGCTCAGGAAGCGTGAATTGGGGATGGCGCCCAAATTATAGGTAGTCGTGCCATTGGCATTGATCGTCGGGATCGCCACTACGCCGCGATCGAACGGCACCTCCTGTTTCACATATTCCAGTTCGTAGGTGAAAATGTCCTTGTCCGACAGTTTCGCCAGGAAGGACGGGGTCAACGTATATTTCTGCGTTTCCACCGTGTCGCGGAAGCTGTTGGCCTTTTCGGCCGATCCGTTGATGCGGATGGCGATGCTGTCGCTCAGCGGCAGATTATAATCGCCCTCGACGCGATAGGTTTCCCAGCTGCCGCCTGCGATCGAGAAGCTGCCGCCCTGATTGAAGGTTGGCTTCTTGGTCACGATGTTGACCGTGCCGCCCGGTTCGCCGCGACCGAAGAGCGCGCCGTTCGGCCCCTTCAGCACTTCGACTCGTTCGACATTGGATGCGTCACGCGGACCGCCATAGCCGCGACCGCCGTTGAAGCCATTGACCAGGAAGCCGCTCGGGAAATTCTCGTCGCCGGAAAAGCCGCGGATCGCGAAACTGTCCCACAGGCCGCCGAAATTATTCTGCTTCGACACGCCGCTTGCCAGTTCCAGCGCGGTGTCGAGGCGGGTGATGTTCAGGTCTTCGAGCAGCTTGCCTTCCAGGAACTGCACGGCCTGGGGTATTTCCTTGACCGGGGTGTCGCCGAAATATTGGCGCTTCAGACCGGTGACGACGATCTCGCCGTCGGCTTTTTCTGCCGCCGCCGGCGTCTGGGCCTGGGCTATCGAGGAAAAGGCGATGGCGGCGGTGCTGGCCACACAAGCCAGACGGAGGGCGGATAACGTGCGCATAATGCTATAACCCCTTCTAAAATCACTGTTCCCTTAAGTCCTGCGAACGGTAAGGAGATCGGTTTCTTCTGTTATTCCCGTGCGGACTTTGTCCTGTCGCGGGGGCCGATCCTTGGGTGATTTTCACCTCTTCTGATGAATGAGGCTAAGTTGAGTGACGGAAATATTACGTCAAACTTGGCTCATCGGACGGTGCAAAATTGTGAATCTTTCGCGTCTACGGCAGGAAAATGCTGCGCCCGATGTTGCGGCCAAAACCCGCGCAAAAGTAAGAAAAATGGCCGCCTTCCGGGTGGAAGGCGGCCAAGGCGACCTGACGCAGGACCGTCAGAGATATTTGAGCCACCATATGTCCTTGCGACGCTGCTTGAGCTGCGCGAACCAGCGGGTGGGGAAGTAGAGGATGGGGATCAGGATGAAGACCCAGATCCAGACCCAGCGCAGATGATCGACGCCGAACACGGTGCCCTTGGTCGGGCCGTACATCAGCATGGCGATGTTGTAGATCAGCTTGAGCGTGTAGAGATGCAGCGCATAATAGAACATCGGTGCGCCGCCCAGCATAGCCAGCGTCGGCATCGCCCGACTGCCCTCGAACTTCTCGAACCCGGCGAGCAGCAGGCAACCCGTGCCGATGGTTGGCATCAGGAACAGCAGCGAGGGCGGATATTTGGTCAGCGCCAGGAAACTCATGACGGTGCGCAGTGGCGTTTCCGCCACGAACCAGGGCTTGTCGCCATAGATGTTGAGATAGCGGATGACGACGAAGCCGACGATGAGGCCCAGGCCCAGTTTCGCCAGCCGGCGGATGCGCGGAGCCGGATCGGTGCCGCGCGCAAACCAGGGGCCGCAGGCATAGCCCAGAAGGATGACGCCGATCCAGGGCAGCACCGGATAGGTGGTCTTGAACACTATGCCTGCCAGTTCGAACTTGTCGCGCTGATGCAGGATCGCCCAGGGGATGAAGAAGGGCGAGTCCGCGCTCAGCCGGATCGGGTCGAGCAGATTGTGCAGGCAGACGATGGCGAGGCCAAGGGCGAACTGCGCCGGACGGGGCAGATGGATCAGGCCGGCCAGGCAGATCATGCTGAGGCCGATGGTCCAGATCACCTGCAACCAGATGGTCGGCGGCGGAAAGCTGTTTGCCTGCGTCGGCCAGGCGTAGCAGATCAGCGTGAATTCCAGCAGCAGCAGGAACAGGCCGCGCTTCAGCAGGAATTCCGATACCTGCGCCTTGCTGTGCGACTGGCCGTAGAGCCATGCCGACAGACCGGTCAGCGCGACGAAGGTCGGCGCGCAAAAGGCGGAAAGGAGCCGTGTGAAGAACAGCCCGGGATCGGTCGTATGGGCGTTGACCGGGTCCGTCACTTGCAGGTGCAGGAACCAGGTTTCGCGCACATGATCGACGAGCATGAACAGCATGACGAGCCCGCGCAGCGCGTCGATGGCGATCAGGCGCGTGCGCGCTTTCGCGGCGTTGATGGGGGATGCCGTGGCCGAAAGGCCGATGGGGGGCGCCTGGCCCGCAATGCTGTTCATGTCTCTACGTCCCTGTATGCGCCGCTTCACTCGCCCTTGGGCTGGAAGAGGTCCTTATAGAAGCCGACCGTCTTGACCGTGACGGTGACGGGCGTGTCGCCCTTGTTGCGGAAATACCAGCCGTGGATACCGCCGAAAGGCGCGGTAAAATCGCCCTGACCGCCGCTGATCTCCATCTCCTTCCAATAGTCGGTGAAGGCGTCGTCGGCGGCGTTCAGTTCTTCGCCATGCATTTCGGCCTTGATCGGGCCGCTGGCCTTCCATTCGAAGATGAAGCTGTCGCCCTTCTCCATATGCGCCTTCACTTCCTGGCCGCTATGGGGCGGCAGGGTGATGGTCATCTCATCCTGTCGCCAG
>JAGVJS010000406.1 GCA_020051025.1 Sphingobium sp.
CGACCTTCGCCACGGTCGCCGCGCGGTTCACGCGGTTCGCGGGCCGGACGCGTGTCTTCCAGTTCCTCGCCGGTTTCCTGATCGACGACGCGCATGGACAGGCGAACCTTGCCGCGCGGGTCGATTTCCAGAACCTTGACCTTCACTTCCTGGCCTTCCGACACAACGTCGGTCGGCTTTTCGACGCGCTCATTCTTCATTTCGGAGACGTGGACGAGGCCGTCCTTGCCACCCATGAAGTTCACGAACGCACCAAAGTCGACGATGTTGACGACCTTGCCGGTGTAGACCTTGCCGACTTCCGCTTCCTCGACGATGCCGAGAATCCACTTCTTGGCCGCTTCGATCTGGGCGGTGTCGGACGAGGAAATCTTGATGATGCCTTCGTCGTCAATGTCGACCTTCGCGCCGGTTTCGGCGACGATCTCGCGGATAACCTTGCCGCCGGTGCCGATGACGTCACGGATCTTCGACTTGTCGATCTGGATCGTCTCGATGCGCGGAGCGTGCGCCGACAGTTCGGTGCGGGTCGAGGACAGAGCCTTGCTCATCTCACCCAGGATATGGGCTCGGCCTTCCTTGGCCTGACGCAGCGCGACTTCGAAGATTTCCTGCGTGATGCCGGCAACCTTGATGTCCATCTGCATCGTGGTGATGCCGGCTTCCGTGCCAGCCACCTTGAAGTCCATGTCGCCGAGGTGATCTTCGTCACCCAGGATGTCGGACAGGACAGCGAAGTCCTTGCCTTCCAGGATAAGACCCATGGCGATGCCCGACACAGGGCGCTTCAGGGGCACACCGGCGTCCATCATCGACAACGAACCGCCGCAGACGGTCGCCATCGAGGAAGAGCCGTTCGACTCGGTGATGTCGGACAGGACGCGGATGGTGTAAGGGAACTCGTCCTTGCTGGGCAGCACGGGGTGCAGCGCACGCCATGCCAGCTTGCCATGACCCACTTCACGACGACCCGGCGCGCCGAAGCGGCCGACTTCACCGACCGAATAGGGCGGGAAGTTATAGTGCAGCATGAAGTTTTCATAATGCAGGCCAGTCAGGCCGTCGATCATCTGCTCGGCGTCCTTGGTGCCCAGCGTGGTGGTGCAGATCGACTGCGTTTCACCGCGCGTGAACAGCGCCGAACCATGGGTGCGGGGCAGGAAGCCCACCATCGCTTCGATCGGGCGGATCTGCGTGGTGGTGCGGCCGTCGATGCGCTTGCCGTCCTTCAGGATGGCGGTGCGGACGATTTCCGCTTCCAGCTTCTTGGTCAGCTTGATGCCGGCCATCACGGTCTGGGCGTCCAGGCCGTCGGCCGCGAACTGGGCCTTCGCCTTGGCGCGGGCTTCATTCAGCGCGTTGGAGCGGGCCGACTTGTCGGTCAGCTTGTAGGCGGCCGTGATGTCCTTGCCGATCAGCTTCTTCAGCTTCTTCTTCAGGTCTTCGACATTGTCGCCCTTGGCGATGTCCCACGGATCCTTGGCAGCCTTTTCAGCCAGGTCGATGATCGCGTTGGCGACCTTTTTGCTGGCTTCATGGGCGAACAGAACGGCGCCGAGCATGACGTCTTCCGACAGTTCCTTGGCTTCGGATTCGACCATCATCACTGCGTTGCCGGTGGCGGCGACGACCAGGTCGAGTTCACCGGTCTTCACGTCTTCCAGGCTGGGGTTCAGCTGATATTCGCCGTCCTTGTACCCGACGCGGGCGGCGCCGATCGGACCCATGAAGGGCACGCCCGACAGGGTCAGCGCAGCCGACGCGGCGATCATCGCCACGATATCGGGTTCGCTTTCACCATCGAACGAAAGAACCTGCGCGATCACGTTGATTTCGTTGTAGAAACCTTCGGGGAACAGCGGGCGGATCGGGCGGTCGATCAGGCGGGAAACCAGCGTTTCCTTTTCCGTCGCGCCACGCTCACGCTTGAAGAAGCCACCCGGAATGCGACCGGCGGCCGAATATTTTTCCTGATAGTGGACGGTCAGCGGGAAGAAGTCCTGGCCTTCCTTCACGCTCTTGGCGGCGGTCACGGCGCACAGCACTACGGTTTCGCCATAGGTGGCCAGCACGGCGGCGTCAGCCTGGCGCGCGATACGGCCGGTTTCGAGGGTCAGCGTCTTGCCGGCCAGCTCGATCGAAACTTTCTTTACATCGAACATGTATGTTTTCCTTCGCCCACCTGGCCCTATTGCCGGGCGGGGCCTGTCTGCGCGCTTATCCGGCGCGCGGCGGTTTGGGGTGTAATGAACCCCTTTGACCAGATGGTTACACCGGATTGTGCAGCCATCCCTTTTAACGTGCTCCGGCGAAAGCCGGAGCCCAGGGTTCCAAACGCAGCGCCTGAAACCCTGGATCCCCGCCTGCGCGGGGGGCGCCCTTGCCTATTTGGCCAAACGTAATCGGCCCGCCGAAGCGGGCCGAACTTATTGGGTCACTTGCGCAGGCCCAGCTTGGTGATGAGGTCGGTATAGCGACCCGCATCCTTCTTCTTCAGATAGTCCAGCAGCGAACGACGCTTGTTGACCAGCATCAGCAGGCCGCGACGGCTGTGGTTATCCTTGTGATGACCCTTGAAATGCTCGGTCAGGTTGGTGATGCGTTCCGTCAGGATCGCAACCTGGACTTCCGGCGAACCGGTGTCACCCTCAGCGCGGGCATATTCCTTGATGAGCGCTTCTTTACGCTCGGCAGTGATCGTCATCTGTCTTCTTCCTTCGGCATCAGGTTAAATCCACGCACTACCCGGATGTCTCCGTCCTGTGCTTCGACCAGCGCCACGGGAATATCCCCGTCGAACGCCAGATGAAGACCGGTGGCAATGTCGGACCCCGACAGCACCTTCCCCTGTCGGAGAGCCAGTGCATCATCGGGAGAGACTGCAAGAGCCGGGATGTCGTCCAGCCCTGCGGTCAGCGGCAGCATAAGTCTGCCGATTGCGCCGCCCCTAGCAGCTTCGTCCAATTTGTCCAGCGAAATCGCGGTTTCCAGCGTGAACGGCCCGGCCTTCACCCGGCGCAACATGGTGACATGCCCGACCGTGCCGAGCGCCAGCGCAATGTCGCGGGCAAGGGAGCGGATATAAGTGCCCTTGGAGACATGGGCGGTCAGGGTCACTTCGTTCAAAGCATCGTCATCCCCGCGCAGGCGGGGATCCATCTCCTGACCTTGTCTCTGGGCGAGAGGTGCGTGAGATGGATTCCCGCCTGCGCGGGGATGACGGATGTGTAGCCCATGGATCGTCACCGACCGCAGCTTCATCGCCACTTCCTCCCCCTTGCGGGCGAGGTCATAGGCGCGCTGGCCGTCGATCAGGATGGCGCTGTAGGCCGGCGGCGCCTGCTCGATCGGCCCTGTGAAGCGCGGCAGCATGGCCTCCACTTCGGCCAGCGTGGGCCGCTGATCGCTGTCCGCGATCACCTTCCCCTCCAGATCCAGCGTATCCGTCTGGCTTCCGAACCGGATCGTGAAGTCGTAAATCTTGTCGCTGTCGAGCATCCGCCCGGCCAGCTTGGTCGCTTCCCCCACCGCGATCGGCAGCACGCCGGTCGCCAGCGGATCGAGCGTGCCGCCATGGCCGACCTTCCACTTCTCCGTTCCGCCCAGCAATTCCCGCTGCGTCCGCAACGCGCGCTTGACCGCGCTGACCGCCTGCGTGGAACCGAGGCCATGGGGTTTGTCGAGAATGATCCAGCCGTGCATGGCGGCGGGCCTTATATATCCCGCCTTGGCCTGTCAGCCATTAATGCGCTATCCGGGCGCCCATGACCATCAAGCTCATCTGCCTGGATGCCGACGATACGCTCTGGCACAATATGCGCCATTTTCATGAGACGGAGGACGCGCTCTTCGACATGTTGCGTCCATTCGCGGCGACCGATGTGACGCGCGAACGCATGATCGCCTGCGAAATTCGCAACCTGCCGCTCTATGGCTACGGCGCCAAGGGCTTTACCCTCTCGATGATCGAGACGGCGATGGACCTGGCGGGCGACAAACTCGCCATCGAGACGATCAGGGGAATATTGGCAGCGGGCCGCGCCCTGATGGCGCATCCCGTCGACCTGTTCGACGGGGTGCAGGATACGCTGGAGCGGCTGGCCGATATCGCGCCGCTGGTGCTGGTGACGAAGGGCGACCTGCTGCATCAGGAAAGCAAGCTGGCCGCATCGGGCCTTGGCGACCTCTTTTCCGGCATCGAAATCGTCAGCGACAAAAAAGCCGATACGTTCCGCACGCTCTTCTCCCGCATGAACATCGACCCACAAGACGCTGTCATGGCTGGCGATTCCATGCGATCCGACATTCTCCCCGCGCTGGAGGCAGGCGCATGGGCCGCCTTCATCCCGCAGGAGGGCGCATGGGTCCATGAAAGCGCCGCCGCGCCGTCGGACCATCCCTGCTTCACGCAACTACAGCGTCTCGCCGACCTGCCGGACTGGATCGCGACGATCAGTTGATCCGCGCCCGCCATTCATCCGCCAGGATCGAATAGATTACCGTATCGCGGATATGGCCGGTCCAGGTGATGCGCTGCTTGCGCAACACGCCCTCGCGCACCGCGCCCAGCTTTTCCACCGCCTTTTGCGACCGGACATTGCGCTGGTCGATGCAAAATTCGATCCGGGTGAAGCCGCAGTCCAGCGCACGACCGATCAGCAACGGCTTGATCCGGCCGTTAAGACCAGTGCCCCGCGCCGCGGGCGTCATATAGGTGCCGCCCAGTTCCAGCCAGTTGTCGGCGGCGGCCACCCGCAGGAAGCCCGACATGCCGACCGGCACGCCATCCGCGCGGATCAGGAAGGGAAAGCGATCGGGGTTGGCGATGGTCGCATCGAATATCGCATCGAAATGATCGCCCGACCAGTTGGCCGGAAAAATCTCCCACACCGGATCGTCCACCGGGCACAGCGCGCGCAGAGCCTCGCGATGTTCTTCCCGCAACTGCTCCAGAGACAGGCCCGGCGCATTGATCGGCGCCAGCAATTCTTCCATCCGGTTCATCCCTGCATCTGCTCCACAAAATGACGGCGACACAGCGCCACATAACGGTCGTTGCCGCCAATCTCGGTCTGGTCGCCCTGCCGGATCGCCCTGCCCTGCCCGTCGACGCGCAGGTTCATGATCGCCTTGCGCCCGCATTCGCAGATCGTCTTGATCTCGCTCAGCGAGTCGGCCAGCCCCAGCAGCGCGGCGCTGCCGGGAAAAAGCTGCCCCTGAAAGTCGGTGCGGATGCCATAGCAGAGGACGGGGATGCCCAGCCGGTCGCACACCGCACCCAATTGCCACACCTGCGCCTCGGTCAGGAACTGCGCCTCGTCCAGCAGCACGCAGGATAGCGGCGTAGCCTGATGCTGCGCAGTGATGGCGGCGAAGATATCGGTAGCCGGATCGAACAGATGGGCCTGCGCCTCCAGCCCGATGCGCGACACGATGCGTCCCTGGCCATAACGATCATCCAGCGCGGCGGTCCACAACATCGTGTCCATGCCGCGCTCGCGATAATTGAAGTCCGATTGCAGCAAGGTCGTCGATTTCCCCGCATTCATCGAACTGTAGTAAAAATAGAGTTTCGCCATGCCCCTGCGCATAGAGCGATTTCACGGCAGATGGAAATGTTGGCTGGCGGCGCGTGGTTGCGCCCCCTCCCTTCCGTTCGCTTCGAGCGCAGTCGAGAAGCGCGTAGCGCCGCGTCCTCCGTTTCTCGACATGCTCGAAACGAACGGGTCTTGTCTTGAACCTTAACGCATGCTCGGCGCCACGCCCGCCAGGAACCGCACCAGCGCGTCGGCCAGTGCGATGCGACTATCGGAGAAACTGTGGTCGGTCGGCCAGACCATCAGCCGCGCATTGGGGTTGGCCCCCTGAGCATCCGCCGCAACCTTGCGCGC
>JAGVJS010000078.1 GCA_020051025.1 Sphingobium sp.
CCGACCATACGCCCAGCCACACCGGCCCCGGCATTTCCGCCGCCAGCCAGTCCATCGCCACCCGCATCAGCGCGCCGCCAATCCCTTGCCCCTGCGCGGCATTGAGCGCGTAGAGCTGATACAGTTCGCCCTGATCGACCGACGCCTCCGGGTGCGGCAATTTGCACGGCCCGGCATGGGCATAGGCCAGCAGTCGCCCGCCTTCATCCTGCGCCACCCATGTCGCATGCGTTGGATCGGCCAGTTCGCCCGCAACCCTGTTCACGCCATAACTGTCCGCCTCGAACGAAGCGAGGTCGGCGGGCGGATAGGGAATGGCGAAACCGTCCAGAAAGGTTTCCCGAAATGCCGCCAGCTTCAGCGCGGACAGGGCTTCGGCATCTGACGGTGCGGCAGGGCGGATGATCGCTGTCATGCCCCCGCATGCCATGACCGGACGGAACGCACCAGCCTGTCCTACTCGCCCATCTCGCGCTATATTGACTACCTTCTTTCCGATAGGATCAGGCCCACGCAATAAAATGTCCAGATTTGCAGGAAATGTGCGAAGTTAAGCCTCGCCATGCCCTATCGCCGGCACCACCCCGATCCGGTTTTGCCCACCATGTTTCGCCTCATATAGCGACCGATCGATCAGTCTCTGTGCATCCGCCTGTGCCAGACCGATGCTGACCGCCATCACCCCGATCGGCGCCGGCGACACCCGCGCCATCCTTTCCGCCACCTCGACCGCCTCGGCGCGGGGCAGCAGCATGGCCATCATCAGCGCCTGCGACAGCAGGAAAGTGAGCCGCCATGCGGCAAGAACCCGGCGACAAGCCATGCCTGCCCCGCAGCGCGATCGAGAACGCCCACCATGTCCAAGCCTGCCATCTTCATGGCCCGGCTGTACCAGCCATGAGGTTCATCTTATCTCAGGCCATGCCCCCAATCAGGCCGGCCGGCTTATCCGCACAAACAAAATCTGATAACCGTCATGCCCGCCGTCCGCCTCGAACGCAGTCATCACCCGGCGCAGTTCGCTCGGTCCCAGCGGCTTGCGCCCCTCGCTCGGCACGACCGCGCCAATGCCCTTCAGATGCGCGATCAGCCCGCGCGCGCCGCCACAGGCCAGCGCATAGTCCTCATCAAAGGCAAAGCTGTCACCATGCCCGGCCAGCATCTCCCGCAGTTCGTCCAGCGATGGATAGTCCGGCACCCCCGCCACCAGACCGCAGGCCGCATGGGCCGCGCGCCAGCGGGCAAAGCTGCCCTGCCCCATGGTGGAAAAGATCAGGCTGCCCCCCGGCCGCAGCAGCCCCACCAGCCGGTCGATGCCCGCCTTCAGATCGTCAAACCACTGGACCGCCAGACTGGACAGGATCAGGTCGAACCATGGCCCGTCAAAAGCCGGCGCCTCCCCATCCATGGCCATGAACCGGCCCGCGACCCGGCCATTGGCCGCTGCCTGTTCCAGCATGCCTGGCGAAATATCGGTCGCGATCAATTCGGCCCCGGGCCAGCGCGCCTGAATCGCTCGCGTCAGGAAACCGGTGCCGCAGCCAATCTCCAATATCCGCGCCACCCCGTCGGGCCGCTGCTGCTGGGCCAGATCCGCCACCAGCGTCGCTGCCAGCCGCTGCGGCCCGGCATGGGCGTCATAATGCGTGGCCGCCGCACCAAAGGCGTCGCTGATCCGCTGCTTGCGCCACTGGCTGGAGCCGTCATCCATGTACCGGCCCTTGTCAATTTCGGCCGCCCCGGTCAACGTCCATCCCCATGGGCAAAATACGGCATCAAGGCACAAGCCCCTTTCCTATCTCCGTCCAAAGGCTCTAGGCGCAACGGCACAGCATCGAAGGACCACGCCGCATGACCCCATCCCCCCGCATCCCCGCCCCCCGGATCTGGGCGATGGACGTGCTGCGCGGCTGCGCGGTGCTGGGCATATTGTGGATGAACATCACCGCCTTCGCCCTGCCGCAAAACGCCTATTTCAACCCGTCGGTGGCGGGCGCGCCTTCCGCTGCGGACATCGCCGCCTGGGCGGTCAGCCTGATCTTCATCGACGGCAAGATGCGCGGCCTCTTCGCTCTGTTGTTCGGCGCATCCATGCTGCTGCTGATCGACCGGGAGGAAATGGCCGGGCGCGACGGCCGCCGGGCACAGATGGTCCGTGCCGGCTGGCTGTTCCTGCTTGGCTGCGCCCATTTCTTCCTGCTCTGGTGGGGCGACATATTGCGCGTCTATGCGCTGGTCAGCCTGTTCGCGCTGCTGTTCGTGCAGCTCGAACCCTTTGCGCTGGTCAAGCGCGCCCTGCTCTTCTTCCTCTTCCAGTTTCTGCTGGTCGCCACCTTCATCGCCAGCCTCTATCTCTGGGGCCATGCCGCCGAAGCCCCCGGCGCAACCGGCGTCATGCGCGACAGCTATGCGGCGTTCATGACCGCTCTCTCCGATCCCGCCAGCCCCTCGACGCAAGCGGAAATCGCAACCTATCGCGGCAGCTTCGCCGGGATATTCCAGCATAAGCTGGCCGGCCTGCCCGGCGACTGGCTCTGGGGCTTCCTCTTCACCGCGTTTGAAACCATGGGCTTCATGTTGCTGGGCATGGCAATGCTGAAGGGCGGTTTCCTGACCGGCGACTGGGACGCGGAGCAATATCGCCGCACCGCGCGCCATTGCTTTCTGATCGGTGTGCCCCCCATGGCCGCACTGGCGCTCTGGGCCTGGTGGAGCGACTTTGCCCCCTTGCCCACCTATGGCGCCTCTCTCGCCTGGTCGCTGCCCTTCCGCATCCCGCTGACCGTCGGCTGGGCCGCGCTCATCCTCTGGCTCGCGGCCCGCCATCGCACACATCCACTGGTCGATCGCCTCGCCGCCGCCGGCCGCCTGACGCTCAGCAACTATCTCGCCACCAGCCTCGTCATGACAGCGCTCTTCTACGGCTGGGGCCTCGGCCTCTTCGCGAAGGTGCCGCCGGCAGCCCTGCCGCTGTTCGTGCTCGCCGGCTGGACGGCGATGCTGGGCTGGTCGAAACCCTATGCGGCCCGATTCGCGCTCGGCCCGGCCGAATGGCTGTGGCGCAGCCTGAACCGCGGCCGACCGCAAAAGATTCGCAAAAGCGCCTGAATACTATTGCGACCCATTATCAGACACGCTATCTCCGTCTTATCAGGAGAATGTCTTCGATGGTCGTCTGCGTTTGTAATGCGATTCGCGAAAAGGATGTGCGGGAAGCCGCCCGCAACGGGGCCGATACGCCGTGCAGCGCCTACGCCCAATTTGGCCGCCGCCCCAAATGTGGCCAGTGCGTGTCCTTCGCCCGCACCATCATCGCCGCCGAACGCGCCTCGGTCTGAACGGACATCGCGGCGGCATTGCAAATCAGCCGCAGTTGGCAAACGCGACCATCACGCAATAGCGTAGTAAAAAAGCCCTGATTTCCTTGGGTTTTCGCCTTAACAGACAGATGAAATGCGCCTATAAGCCCGGCATCCCCTTCCACTGCCGGAGTGAAGCGCCATGAAAGGCGACGCAAAAGTCATCGATTACCTGAACGAAGTCCTCAAGAATGAGCTGACGGCGATCAACCAGTACTTCCTTCATTATCGCGTCCTCAATCATTGGGGCATCGATAAGCTGGCCAAGTTCGAATATGAAGAATCGATCGACGAGATGAAGCACGCCGACAAGGTGGCGGAACGCATCCTCTTCCTCGACGGCCTGCCCAATTTCCAGCTGCTCGGCCGCCTGAAGATCGGCGAGACGGTGGAAGAAATCCTCAAGGCTGACCTTGAGCTGGAATATGAGGCGCTGCCGGTGCTGCGCGACGCGATCGCCTATTGCGAATCGATCAAGGATTTCGTCAGCCGCGACCTGTTCCAGTATATCCTGGAAAGCGAGGAAGAGCATGTCGACACACTGGAAACCCAGTTCGAAATGATCGAGCGCATGGGCATTCAGAATTATGTCCAGTTGCAGAGCAAGGCCAAGGAAGACTGATTTTCTCAGTCCTTGCCAGATGCCGAAAGGGGCGCTCCATCGGAGCGCCCCTTTTCTTTGGCAAGTGGATGAGACGAAAGGCCTTCAACAGGCTACAGCAACGCCTCCAGCAGCCCGATCAATGGCAGGTCCGCCGGCGGCATGTCCAGCGCATACATCTGCGCCGGCTTCAGCCATTTGAGCGCAGTCGCATGGCGCGCTTCGGGCACGCCCGTCCATTTGCGGCAAACATAGAGCAGCAGCAGCAAATGCCGGTCGCCCAGCGGCTCGCTGGCAAAGGTGGCGGGCGCCAGGCAACTGGCATGGGTCTCGATCCCCAGTTCCTCCTCCAGTTCGCGGACCAGCGCCGCCTCGGGCGTCTCGCCTTGCTCCACCTTGCCGCCGGGGAACTCCCACAGGTCCGCCATGGCCTTTCCGGGTGGCCGCTGTTGCAACAGCACACGGCCGTCAGCGTCCACCAGCGCGACGGCAACCACCATCAGGGGAGAAAAGGCGGGCATATCGGTCCTATCGAGAGCGCTTTGTTAACCCTGCTTCCTTTACACGACGACCGGGGACTGTCTGTAGCGAAACGGGGTATATATGCGCGCGCTTGTCGAAATGCTGACCCGCCTGGGCCTGCTGCGCTGCCAGCGAGGCGCGACGGCAGTCGAATATGGCCTGATCATCGCCATGGTCGTACTCGCGATGATTGCCGCGCTTAACAACGTCGCGAACAAGACCACCCGCATGTGGAACAACGTCGCGGAAGAAGTTACCAAACATTAACCATCAATATTTGACAGCAACTGATCGCATTAAGGGTTTTTCAACCCGCTTTCTCTAATTCGATCCTTGCTGACCACGAATTATCCATGCGGGGCGGCCGGGTAGTTAACGTAGTAATCCATTTCCAAGGAGACGTCACATGCAGTTCATCCGTAAGATGCTGAAGAACGAAAAGGGTGCCACCGCGATCGAATACGGCCTGATCGCCGCTCTGATCGCCGTCGCCGCCATTGGCGCGATGACCAGCCTGGGCACCAAGCTCGGCGGCACCTTCAACAACATTTCGGGCAACCTGAAGTAAGCCCTGCGACGTTAGTCGAATTGAGAAAGAGGCGGCGGACCCAGGTTCGCCGCCTCTTTTCGTTTACACGCCTACCAGGTGACGATCTTCACCCGCTGCCCCGGCCGCAGCGCGCTGTTTTCCGCCAGCGCGTTGATCGTCAGGAACCGGTCCAGTTGATAGTCGCTATAGGCCATGCGCTTTGCAAGCGACTGCACCGTGTCGCCGGCCTTGACCGCCAGCACATCGACGCGGCGCGGCTTGATCGCTGCCGCCTCCTGCGCGCTCAGCCGCTGCACCGATTGGACCATCGCGCTGAACGAACCGATCCCTTGCCCCGCCTGCGTCAACAGCAGGAAATGATAGGCTTTCCCGCCACCAAAATCATAGGCGAAGACGGTCGCGTCCACCTGGCTCGACTGGGTTGAAGCGCGCACCGTGCGATAAGCGGCGGGCAGGCCGTTGATCGTCGTCCGGTTGACCTCGCCTGCCGGCACCCCGCCCTTGCCGTCGCCCAGCTTGGCAAAGACGCTGTTGATATAGGTATCCAGATTGCCCGCATAGGGCGCGCCGC
This sequence comes from Sphingobium sp., assembly GCA_020051025.1. GTDB lineage: Bacteria > Pseudomonadota > Alphaproteobacteria > Sphingomonadales > Sphingomonadaceae > Sphingobium. Next base: position 5,604 of record JAGVJS010000078.1, read on the forward strand.
TGAACTGCGCCTGGCCGCCCGACCCGGTGATCGACACCGCATCGGAGCCGTTTTCCATGCCGAACCCGCTCGGCACCGTAAAGCTGAGCCGCAGGTCGGGATGGCGGAAGCGATTGCCGTCAATCACGCCCTGTTTGGGGTCGTCATCACGTCCTCAGTCAGCATGGCGGGAGTGCTTCAAGTTTTCTCCTATCTGATTGTTCCGTCCGTCCTCAGCACCCTTTTCTTCAAAACTATTCGAAACCGCCTGCTCTTTGGGTGGGCTGTGGGCTTCATTCTTAGCTTCCTAGGAATGATTTTGAGCTACACCTGGGACTTGCCAGCAGGGGCGTTTATCGTCGTACTTTTCGCCCTAATGCCGGTGGTTTTCCTTCTAGTAACGCCCCTCGTGAAGAGACTAAAATCTAGATAACTGGCTGTTTTATTAGTCCAAATTTAAATTAGCGTAGCCTGACCAACTGTGTTAATCAGTTTAAGTACTTAGATTCCAGCTTCTTCAGAGTTTGCGGGCGCAGTGCCCATATGCTTCTGAGTAGCGCCCAAGGCTTGTAGGAGGTCATGTGGGAAAGAAATTATACGTTGGTAACCTTCCGTTCACAGTAACGGATCAATCCCTTTTAGAAACATTTGCTCAATGTGGAACGGTGGAATCTGCAAAGATCATCACCGATCGCGACACCGGTCGCAGCAAGGGTTTCGGATTTGTCGAAATGTCGACTGAAGAAGAAGCACAAACGGTAATCAGCAAATTTAACGGCCAGGATTTCGGCGGACGTCCG
>JAGVJS010000143.1 GCA_020051025.1 Sphingobium sp.
ATCGCCCATTCGCTGTTCCACCTGCTGGGCGTGCTGGATGCCGACCAGATCAGCGCCGGTCGCGCCGTGCTGGTGGTCGCGCTTTATGTCGCCTTCGGCCTCGTCGCGCTGGCGATCGACCGGCGCGCATTGCTGGTGTCGAGCCTCGCCTATGTCCTCTTCGCCCTCTACGCCCTGTTCCGGCAGGCGGGTGCGGTGGAGCTGTCCTGGGCGCTGACCGCGCTGGTGATCGGATCGGCGCTGCTGCTGCTGTCGGCGCTGTGGCACCATGCCCGCGCGCGGATCGTCCACGGCCTGCCGGATATCGTGACGCAGCGCCTGCCCTATCTGGATCGGGCGGCGGTTTAAGAGGGCGCGGAGGGTCACGGCAAAGTCACGGTCAGGTCAGGCCAGCGAAGTTCACACCATCGCTGGCCTGATTTTTTGGGGCTTTTGCGCCGGCTATGCGCCACCAAGGCGCCCGCCACGCAGCACCTGCGCGCCTCCAGCATCTCCCTTTCATCACGGCTGCGCGCCTGTCGGGTCACAGCAACGCGCCATAAACGCGACGGGTGGGTCACGGCGCAAGGGCGTGAAAGGCGGAGGCGGAGCAGGCTCATCCGACAGGATAGATCAAAGATTATCCTACATTGGAAGGGCGATGATGGCGCGGCGGATATCGGCCAAAAGCGGACAATCTGTGCTCCTGCGAAAGCAGGAGCCTAGGGGCGGTCTAGCGCTTCTTTGCCCTGGGTTCCTGCCTTCGCAGGAACACGGCTTAGTTGAAACCCGACCGTCCGCTTCCCACCCTTCCCCGCCGCTCAATCCTCCACGATCCGCAGCAGCTTGCGCTCCACAGGCGCCAGCACGCCCTGCAATTCCTGGCCGCGTTTCAGCACTTGTCCGCCTTCGCCGACCAGTGCCCACATGCCCTGACGATGGCGCAGCGCGGGGCGTTTTTCGATGCGATATTCGGGGCGTTCGGCGGAGCGGCGGAACGCGCTGAAGATCGCGGCTTCGCGGCCCATGTCCATGGCATAGTCGCGCCAGTGGCCGGCCGACACCATCCGGCCATACAGGTCCATGATCCGCTGCAATTCCAGCCGGTCGAACCCGACCTGGCCACCCGCCCCTGCCTGTGGAAACGGCGTCACATTGGTCATCAGGCCCGGCCGCGCTCCCTGAACAGCGGTGCGTCGTCATCGGGGAAGCCCGGCCTTTGCCGTTCCGCCATCAGTTCGGCCAGGCGCTTCTGCAACTGTTCGACCTCGCACTGAAGCAGTTCCAATTTCTGCTTTTCCGGGTCGAAACAGTCCGAACAGGGCGTGCCATAGGGAACGAAGTCACGCTGATAGGCCGTCACATCGACCAGCATCGCGCGGGCCGGAATGCCGACCATGGTGGCGCCTTCGGCCACATCCTTGGTCACGACCGCATTGGCGCCGACGCGCGCGCGCGCGCCGACCTGAATAGGACCCAGCACCTGCGCGCCCGATCCGACGATCACGCCGTCCTGTAAGGTCGGGTGACGCTTACCGGCGATGCCGTTGGCCGGATCGGTGCCGCCCAGCGTCACATTCTGATACAGGGTAACGTCGTCGCCGATCACCGCCGTTTCGCCGATCACGGTGAAGCCATGGTCGATGAAGAAGCGCTTGCCGATCTGAGCGCCGGGATGAATGTCATTCCCGGTCAGGAAGCGGGCCAGATGATTGATCGCGCGGGCGAAGAAGAAGAGATTCGCCCGGTAGAGACGGTGCGCCACACGATGGAAGGCGAGCGACCAGACACCGGGATAAAGCAGGATTTCGGCGCGGGACCGGGGCGCGGGATCGCGGCTCTTCACCGAATCCAGATAGGCAATAAGGCTGCGCACCATGCGAACGTCCCTGATCGTTTCAACCGTTGTTATGAGCAACGCATATAAGGGAATGAGCGCATCTTTTCCAGATGGTGACGTCATGCCTGCTTTTGCGCCACAAATAGAAACTTGCTTGGCCGCTCAGGATATTCCAATCATGAGAGTAGACAATTAGACATGTGCGGATGAAGGGTATCGGATGATCGACACATTGATCGCCAATTTCGGCGACATCTGGCCCTTCATCCTGGTCGGATTCGGGGCGCAGGTGATCGACGGCGCGCTGGGCATGGCCTATGGCGTGATATCCAGCACGCTGCTGCTGACGCTGGGCGTACCGCCCAGCCGCGCTTCGGCCAGCGTCCATGTCGCTGAAACCTTCACCACTGGCGTGTCCGCGATCAGCCATATCCTGCACCGCAATGTCGACTGGAAGCTGTTTTCACGGCTGATCATTCCCGGCGTGATCGGCGGGGTGGCGGGTGCCTATATATTGTCGAACATCGACGGCGCGGTCGTGAAGCCGCTGGTCCAGATCTATCTGGCGTCGATCGGCCTCTACCTCATCTGGCGCGGATTCCACCTGCCGCCCAAGCCGCGCGATCCCAAATGGGTGACGCCGCTGGGGCTGGTCGGCGGCTTCATGGATGCGTCGGGCGGTGGCGGCTGGGGACCGGTGGTGACGTCCAACCTGCTGCTGCAAGGGTCCAGCCCGCGCCATACCATCGGCACGGTCAATACGGTCGAGTTCATTCTGACTACCGCGATCAGCCTGACCTTCCTGCTGCATCTGGGCTGGGAAGCCTTCACCACTTACACGCTGGGCCTGCTGATCGGCGGGGTGGTGGCGGCGCCGTTCGGCGCGATGCTGGCGCGGCATGTCGCGCCGCGCATCCTGTTTTCGGCGGTGGGCGTGATCCTGACGCTGACGTCGCTGTTCGGCGTGGGCAAATGGCTTGGATTTATCGGCTGAGCCTCTTATATTCGGCTTTCTGATCGAGGAAGACGATAAATGTCCAGTTACCTGCCCACATTGAAGCAGCTGCAATATCTGGCTGCGCTGAAGGAACAGGGGCATTTCGGCAAGGCGGCCGATAGCTGCTTCGTGACGCAATCGACCCTGTCGGCCGGCATCCGCGAACTGGAGTCGCTGATCGGCGTCACCCTGGTGGAACGGACGCGGCGGGTGGTGCGCTTCACCGCGCTGGGCGACCGGATCGTGGAGAAGGCGCATCGCGTGCTGCGCGAGGCGGAGGAACTGGCGGCGATCGCGCAGGCGTCCGGCAAGCCGCTGAGCGGGGAATTGCGCATGAGCGTAATTCCGACTATCGCGCCCTTCCTGTTGCCGCGCCTGCTGCCCCGGCTGCGCAGCGAACGGCCCGAACTGAAACTCTATCTGCGCGAGGAGACGAGTCAGGCGGCGATCGAGTCGTTGCGCCATGGCAATGTCGATTGCGTACTGCTCGCCCTGCCCTTCCCCATGGGCGACATGGACAGCGAGATATTGTTCGCCGACCGGCTCTATGTCGCCTTTCCAAAGGACGAGCCGAGCAATCCGCCCGAGTGGATCGGGCCGGACATGATCGATGAAAGCAAGCTGTTGCTGCTGGAGGACGGGCATTGCCTGAAGGATCATGCGCTGGCGGCCTGTAACCGGCCCGACCTGCGCGCCAGCACGACGATGATGGGCACGTCGCTGCATACGCTGATTCAGATGGTCGACAATGGGCTGGGTGTGACGATGATCCCGGAAATGGCGATCGCCGGCGGGATATTGGAGCATACCAAGATCACCGCGCGGCCGCTGGATTCGCAGCGGTCCTCGCGCGATATCGCGCTGGTGTGGCGCAGGAACAGCCCGCGGGAGAAGGAATTCCGCCTGCTGTCAGGGATTTTGCGGGACGCGGCGGCGACCAGTTGCCGCTTGCCAGAGGCGGCCTGACACCAAACTCTGTTAAGTTAGCCCTTCCAGCCCTGCGCTTTCGCCTCATCCTCGGCGCGGGCGGCGACCCAGCTCGTTGCGCCTCCCTCGAAATGCTCCTTCTTCCAGAAGGGTGCGTGCGACTTCAGCCAGTCTATGAGGAAGGCGCAGCTTTCCAGTGCGGCAGCGCGGTGGCGGGAAGCAGTGCCGACGAAGACGATGCGCGCGCCCGGTTCCAGCCGGCCGAAGCGATGGATGACACTGACGCCCAGCAGCGGCCAGCGGGCCATGGCTTCGTCCACGATACGGTCGACCTGCCCCTGCGTCATGGCCGGATAATGTTCCAGTTCCAGCGCGATCAGGCCACCCTCGCCGCGCACCACGCCAGTGAAGCTCGCCACGCCGCCGCCGCCCAGTGATTCGAGCGCAGACAATTCGGCGGCAACGTCGAAATCCTGCGGCTGGATTGCGATCCGCTTCATCCGCCCGTCACCGGGGGGAAGAGCGCCACTTCACGCGCATCGCCGATGACCGTGTCGAGCGAGACGAAACGCTGGTCGATCGCCGCGCGCAGTTTCGTGGGATCGCTCAACGCCTGCGCATAGCCACCGCCCCGCCCGGCCAGTTCCGCGATCAGGTCGGCGACCGTCGCGCCCGGTGCGGGACGTTCGATCCGTTCCTCGTCGCGGCCGATGCTTTCGCGCACCCAGGCGAAATAGACCAGCGCCAGCACAGGATCAGTCCATATGCCGGATGCCGACGCGCAGATAATCCCAGCCGGTGATCAGGGTCAGGATCGCGGCGGCCCACAGCGTCACGATGCCCACAATCTGCACGAAGGGGAATTGCGGCACCGCGCCGGCCAGGATCAGCGCGCCCAGCGCGATGATCTGGCAGGTCGTCTTCCATTTGGCGAGGCGGGACACCGGCACCGACACCTGCAAGCCGGCGAGAAATTCGCGCAGGCCCGAGACGGCAATTTCGCGCAGCAGGATGATCATCGCCGCGGCGATATGGATGCCGGTGATATCGCGCGTCGCCGCCAGCATCAGGATGACCGCGCCGACCATGATCTTGTCCGCGATCGGATCGAGGAAGACGCCCAGTTTCGACACCGTCCCCTGCGCGCGGGCCAGATAGCCGTCGAAATAATCGGTGATGCCCATCAGGCAATACAGGCCGAACGCCAGCGCATAGCCGGTGGTCCAGCGCGCGCCGAGTTCAGCCGGCCACAGGAGCGCCACCAGCAGCGGCACGGTGAAGATGCGCGAAAGCGTCAGCAAATTGGGCAGCGTCAGCATGGCCGCGAAGTGCCACAGTCCGGGACAGTGCACAAGCGCGACCGTATCCCTGCGCAACGCTATTGGACATAGACGCCGCCAGCGGCTAGACCCCGCCCCGGTCGTTAACGGGAAAGAAGACCCCCTATTCCATGCAAGCCTCGCTCAGGCTCCTGAACAAGCGCCGTTTTCTGCCGCTGTTCATCACCCAGCTGCTGGGTGCGTTCAACGACAATCTGTTCAAGAACGCGATGGTGCTGTTCGTCGTGTATCAGGTGTATAATGACGAAAAGTCGGAAACCTGGTTCAGCGCGCTGGCCACCGGCGTCTTCATCCTGCCCTTTTTCCTGATGTCCGCACTGTCGGGCCAGTTGGCGGACCAGCGTGACAAGGCGGTCATCATCCGATGGGTGAAGGCAGCCGAAATCGGCATCATGGTCGTCGGCGCGACGGGACTCGCGCTGATCTGGAGCGGGATCGCGATCCATACGCTGGCGATTCCCCTGCTGCTGGCCGCCCTGTTCGCCATGGGCATCCACTCCACCTTCTTCGGCCCGATCAAATATGCGATCCTGCCCCAGCATTTGCATGATGACGAAGTGCTGGGTGGCACGGGGCTGGTCGAGGCCGGCACCTATATTGCGATTCTGGCCGGCACGATTCTGGCCGGCATCATTCCGGTGCAAATCGCGGCAGTCGGCATCATCGTCACCGCGCTGATCGGCTATATCGCCGGGCGCAAGGTGCCATCGGCGCCGTCCTTGCTGGAAACCCAGCCGATCGACTTCCACATCATCCGATCGTCCATCACGCTGGTGCGCGGCACGATGCACATTCGCCGGCTGTTCCTGGCGATCATGTCGATCAGCCTGTTCTGGGCGGTCGGCTCCATCCTGTTCATCCAGTTCCCGCCGCTGGTGAAGAATGTGCTGACCGCCGACAAGCCGGTCGCCAGCCTGTTCCTCGCCATCTTCTCGATTGGCATCGCCATCGGATCGATCGCGATCAACCGGCTGTTGCAGGGGCATGTGTCGGCCAAATATGCGCCCGCCTCCGTCATCGGCATGGGGCTGTGCATCGTCGCCTTCCACATCGTGTGCGATCTGTGGACGCCGGCCCCTGACGGCAAGATGCTGTCGCTGACGGGCTTCCTCGCCCATCCGCTCGCCATACCGCTGTCGCTCTGCCTGTTGGGCGTGGCGACCTTTGGCGGCATGTTCGTGGTGCCGCTCTATGCCTTCCTGACCACCACGGTCGAGAAGTGCGAGGCGGCGCGCACCGTGGCAGCCAATAATATCGTCAATTCCGGCGCGATGGTGGTCGGGTCGCTGTGCGCCATCGGCCTCAGCATCGCGGGCGTATCGGTGGTCATGCAGTTGCTGCTGGTGGCGGTGCTGACCCTGCCCTGCGCAGCCATGGCCTGGACCCTGCACAAGGCGTGCGACGGGCCGCTATGCCATTGAACGGGCGCCCGGCCCGTCGATCAGAAAATGAAGCTGTAGAAGGCCGTGAAGAAGGCGGCGAAGCTCAGCCCGAACAATTTCCAGTCGCTGTCGTCGTCGCTGATCCGCTTGGCGCGGCTGCTGCTGCCCTGTTCGACCACGCGCAGTACGTGGGCGGGCAACCGCTGGCGGAAGGGATGGCGGGCGGACTCTGTGGTGAGGACAAGGGGTCTGTTTCGCATGATGATTGGTTAACGAAATATTTACCATTTAGACCAGTCGATTTTGCGGTTAATTTCCGCCTGTCCCGCACCGGGACAGGCTTGACTGTATGATGTGAATAATACAGCATGAATGAAGAGATGACCGAGTCCACGCCTGCCGATCCCGCCACGCTGCTGCCGCGCGCCTTTGGTGAGGGGCCGCCCAGCGCCTTCGCCCGTCCCACGCCCTGGCGCCGCCGGTTGCAGATCGGCGGATGGGTAGTCGCGGCTGGCCTTGCCGTGCTGATGATCCTGATCGCCTGGCTGGCGGTGACGGCGCCGTTGTCGCGCTCGCTCAAGCCCATCGCCCCGCCCGCGATCAGCCTGATGTCGGCGGACGGCCATCTGATCGCCCGGCGCGGCGCAGTGATCGACAAGCCGGTGACGATGGCCGAACTGCCCGCCCATGTGCCGCAGGCGTTCATGGCGATCGAGGATCGTCGGTTCCAGAGCCATTGGGGCGTCGACCCGCGCGGCATCGCGCGGGCCATGTGGCATAATCTCTGGTCGGATGGATCGTCGCAGGGCGGCAGCACCATCACCCAGCAGCTGGCCAAGGGCGTGTTCCTCTCCAGCGACCGCACCTTCGGGCGTAAGGCGCGCGAGGCGCTGATCGCGGTCTGGCTGGAAGCCTGGCTGACCAAGGACCAGATCATGGAGCGCTATCTCTCCAACGTCTATTTCGGCGACAATGTCTATGGGTTGCGCGCCGCCGCGCGCCATTATTTCAACCGCTCGCCCGACCGGCTGACCATCCCGCAGGCGGCCATGCTGGCGGGCCTGCTGAAGGCGCCGTCGCGGCTGGC
>JAGVJS010000405.1 GCA_020051025.1 Sphingobium sp.
CCGCCGCCGTCGAGCGGATCGAGGGCGTCCAGCGGCAGCCGGACGAAGACTATCCTCTTCCCTCGGGCGTCTTCCCCTTGATCGGAGGCGCGGCATGAAGGAGCGTACGATCCTTTACACCGGCGCGGCTGGTGGCCTGGGACTGGATACGACGTTGCTGCTGCTCGAGCGCGGCGCGACGGTGATCGCAGTCGACAATGATCCGGCGAAGGTAGCGCGCCTGACCGAGATGGCGGAGGGCAAGGGACCGGGGCAACTGGTCGTCTCGACCTCCGATCTTTCCGACCTGACCCGCTTCCGCGCCACATTGCATGGGCTGATCGCGGAGCATGGTGGCTTTGACATTGTCATCAACAACGCGGCCATCTATCCGTCCAAGGCCTTCGATGATTTTTCTATCGAAGAGCATCAACTGGTCCAGCGGATCAATGTGGATGCTGGGATCGTCGCGGTGCAGGTTGCGCTGCCGGGGATGCGGGCCAGAGGCTTCGGCCGGATCATCAATATCTCCAGCATCACCATTTCGGGCGGCTGGGCCAACCTGTATCCTTATGTGGCATCCAAGGGCGCGTTGGTCGGACTGACCCGCGCCTGGGCGCGCGAGTTCGGCCCTGCCGGCGTCACTGTGAATGCGATCGCACCGGGTGCTTTTCCGACAGATGCGGAGAAAATCCATCCCGACCCTGAAAGCTATAACCGGATGGTATTGGATGCGCAGGCGGTCAAGCGCCGCGGTGGCGCTGCCGATATCGCCCATGCCATCGCCTTTTTCGCCGCTGAAGAGGCGGGCTTCATCACTGGCCAGACGCTGCATGTGAATGGCGGCTGGATCATGGCCTGAGGGACCAGATATGACGATACTCAAGGATATTCGCGTTCTCGATTGTTCGATCGCCATGGCCGGCCCGTTCGCGGCGCAACGGCTGGGCGACATGGGCGCCGACGTCATCAAGGTCGAGCCGACAAGCGGCGAATGGCAACGCCACGCCTCCGCGGGTGGTGCGACCGGCAATAGCGTCAACGTCTCCTTCCTCTCGCTCAACCGCAACAAAAGGTCGCTGGCGATCGATCTCAAATCGCCCGAGGGCAAGGCCGTGTTGCTGGACATGGTCAAGGAGGCGGACATCTTCCTCCAGAACTACCGGCCTGGCGTTGCGGAGCGTCTTGGCGTCGATTACTCAACCCTGTCGGCGATCAATCCCCGCCTCATCTACGTCTCCATGTCGGGCTATGGTGAGGATGGTCCCTATCGCCTCTATCCGGGGCAGGATCTGTTGTTGCAGGGTATGTCGGGCGCAATGCTGTCGGCCGGGGCAGAGGGCGCGCCGCCATCGCCTGCCGGCCAATATCTGGTCGATGCCGTCACCGCCTATACCGCCTTCGAAGGCGCGCTGGCCGCGCTATTCCACCGGGAGCGAACGGGCGAGGGGCAGTTGGTGCAGGTCAATATGCTCGACGCCATCACCACCATTCAGATGCAGGAATTGTCGGTCTTCACCGTCGGCGGCAAGCCGCAGGCGCGGTCTGCCGAACCACATGCGCACAGCTATATCCGTGCGCCCTATGGCGTGTTTGCGACGGCGGACGGCTATATGACGCTGGCCATGGCGTCGCTCAAGGCGCTGGGGCGGGTGCTGGACGATCCCTTCTTCGCCGAACTGGATGAAGAAAGGGACGGCTGGACGCAACGCGACGCCATCTTTGCGCGGGTGAAGGCGCATCTGTTCACGCGACCGACCGCCCATTGGCTGGAACTGTTCCGTGGTGCCGATATCTGGAGCGGTCCGGTCTATGGCTATGCCGAACTGGTCGAGGATCCGCAGATCCGCCACAACGGCACCTTTGTGGAATATGACCATGCCACCGAAGGGCAGGTGAAGACGCCGGGCTTCCCGATCCGCTTTTCCCGCACGCCATCTGCCGTCACGCGCGGCGCGCCGCTGGTCGGTGAGCACAGCCGCGAGGTACTGGCGGAAACCGGCCGCAGCGAGGCGGAGATCGCGCAACTGATCGAATCCGGCATTGTCCGACAGCATATATAAGGAGGGACGTCGATGAGCGACCAATTGCGCTTCGACATTGCCGATCGCATCGCCACCATCACGCTGAACCGTCCCGACAAACTCAACGCCATGACGCCGGACATGGCGACGGCGTTGGTAGAGGCGGTGGCCGAATGCAATATGTCCGATGCCGTGCGCGTTCTGATCGTGACCGGGGCGGGGGAGAAGGCCTTTTCCGCCGGGTCCGACATCACTACGCTGGATGCCTATGCGACGCCTTGGGACTTCCGTAACCGGCAGGATTATTGCGACGCCCTGCGCGCCTGCCGCAAGCCGGTGATCGCGGCGGTCAACGGCTATGCGCTGGGCGGTGGACTGGAAACCGCCATGGCTTGCGATATTCGGATTGCGTCCGCCAACGCCCGTTTCGCTGCGCCGGAAATCAAGCTGGGCTGGATCGGCGGCGGGGGCATGGCGGTGGGACTGGCCCATTCGATCGGCATGTCGAACGCGGCGCTGATGCTCTATACCGGCGACATGGTAAGCGCGGAACAGGCGCTGGCCTGGGGGCTGGTCAGCGAAGTGACGCCGCCCGATCAACTGATGGCGCGGGCGCAGGCGATTGCTGCCACCATCGCGCAGCGGGCGCCGATCGCCGCCGAAACGGCCAAGCTCAATCTGCGCGCCGCGCACCAGATGCCGTATGACAAGGCGATCGACTATGAGCGCGATCTGCAAGCCATCTGCTTCGCCACGGCCGATGCAGCCGAAGGCCGGGTCGCCTTCGCTGAACGACGGTCTCCCGATTTTCGTCGACGCTGAGCAGACCGGGCTTGTTCTGCCGCTCTGAGATGCGCATGATCGAACGCCGTTGAAAGAAGGAATATCATGTGCGCGAGCGGCCCCGTATCCTGTTGACCCGACGCTGGCCGCAGATAGTGGAGGATCGCCTATCCGCCAGCTATGACGTCACTTTCAACGAAGCCGACCAACCGATGGATGCCCCGGCGCTGGCGCAGGCAATGCGCGACCATGATGCGCTTTGCCCGACCGTGACGGACCGGGTGACGCGCGACATTCTGCTGGCCGAGGGGCGGCGCGCGCGGATCATTGCCAATTACGGTGCCGGCTACGAACATATCGACCTTACCGCCGCGCGGGAGGCGGGGGTGCCTGTCACCAACACGCCCGATGTGCTGACTGAGGCGACGGCGGATATCGCCATGACGCTCATTCTGATGGCGATGCGCCGGGCCGGCGAGGGCGAGCGTGAATTGCGCGCCGGCGACGCCGTCGATGA
>JAGVJS010000259.1 GCA_020051025.1 Sphingobium sp.
ATCAGCATCCAGGCGGCGGCATGGCCGGCATCCTCCGCCGTCAGCGCATCGACCTGAAGCGCGGGATCGGGGGCGATGCCCTGCGCCGCCATCGCATCGCACAGGCCGGCATAGCGATCGGCAAATTCGGGATAATGTTCGTCCGCCTGCCCCAGAAAGGCGATGCGGCGACGGCCGAGGCCCAGCAGATGATCGCCTGCAAGCCGCCCTGCCCCCACATTGTCCGACCCGACCGTCGGGCCGATCGTGTCCGCGCCCACCGACCCCCAGCGCACGAAATATGTGCCATGATCGACCAGTTCGGTGAGCCGCCGCTGATAGAGCGTATAGTCGCCATAGCCGAGCAGGATCAGGCCGTCGGCGCGATGGCTGTCCTGATAGCGGACATGCCAGTCATCCTCCATTTTCTGGAAGGAAATGAGCAGGTCCAGCCCGCGCGCGCCGCATTGCCGGGTGATCGACCCCAGCATGGCGAGGAAGAAGGGGTTGATATTGGATTCGTCCGGCGTCGGATCCTCGAAGAAGAGCAGCGCGATGGTGTTGGACCGCTGCGACCGAAGCGAGGAGGCGTTCTTGTCGACGGAATAGTTGAGGTCGCGGGCGATCGCCTCGATCCGCTCGCGGGTGGCAAGGCTGACGGAGCGCGACCCGCGCAGCGCGCGGCTGACCGTAGGCTGAGACACGCCAGCCAGATAGGCAATGTCGAAGCTGGTCGGCTTGTTGCCGGGCGGACGGCCCATCTTCCTCTCCCGACGCGGTGATGGATGCGCCACAGCCATGGTAGATGGGCTAAGAAAGCAAGGCAATCGCGTCCTTTGCGACAGGCATGACCGTGGCAATCCGGTCACAGCCGGCGCGACCGCATAATATGCGCATACGTATGCCTGCTGGCGGGGCGGATCGAGGGCGGCCTATGAATGGCGGACCCGCAGGACATGGCGCTGAACAGCCATGCCGGCGGCGAAGGTTTCCAGCATCGGCGAACAGGGTCTGTCCGGTGTTTTTGGGGGAGAGGATAAAGTGGCTCATCATCATAATCGCGTCCTGTTGCTGGGCGCTTCGCTTTTGGCCATGACGGTCAGTCCTTCTATGGCGCAGGAGGCCCCGCAGGCCGATGCCGCGCCACAGGATGGCGGCGCTGATACGATCATCGTCACCGGCTTCCGCGCTGCGCTGCAAAGCGCCGTCAATGTGAAGAAGAATGCCGCGCAGATCGTGGAATCGGTGTCGGCCGAAGATATCGGCAAGCTGCCCGACGCGTCGATTGGCGAATCCATCGCCCGCCTGCCCGGCCTGACGTCGCAACGCCTGTTCGGCCGCGCCAACTCGATCGCCATCCGTGGCGCCAGCGCCGACTTGTCCTCGACCACGCTCAACGGCCGGCCGCAAACATCGACCGGCGAACAGCGCAATGTCGAGTTCGACCAATATCCTTCCGAAGTCGTCAGCCGGGTCGATGTTTTCAAATCGCCGCAGGCTAATCTGATCAATCAGGGTCTGGCCGGCACAGTCGATATCCGCACCATCCGCCCGCTCGACTATGGCAAGGAGCTGTTCTCGGTCGGCGCGCGCGGCGTCTATACTGACCTTGGCAAGGTGAATGCCGACAGCAAGGATAAGGGCTATCGCCTGACCGGCACCTATGTCGGCCAGTTTGCCGGCGACCGCATCGGGGTGTCGCTGTCCGCCGCCTATAATGATGAACCCTATCAGTCGAAGGAGTTCGAGGCTTGGGGCTATGCCGACGGGCCGGATGGCGACAAGGTGATCGGCGGCATCAAGCCGTTCGGCGTATCCACCCAGTTGAAGCGTCTGGGCATCCAGGGCGCAGTGCAGGTGCAGGCGACCGACACGCTGCTGCTGACCTTCGATGGCTTTTACGGCGACTTCAAGGAAAAGCAGATTAAGCGCGGCGTTGAATTCCCGCTCTACTGGAGCGGCGCGACGCTGGTGCCGGCCAGCATCGGCACCGACGGCAATTTCATCAACAAGGGCACCTTCACCGGCGTCGAGGCCGTGGTCAACAACCATGGCTATGAACGCAAGTCGAAGATCTTTTCGGGCGGTTTCAACGCCAAATATACCGGTGACGATGGCTGGTCGGCCAGCTTCGACTTCGGCTATTCGCGCACAGACCGCAACGAGCTGTCGCTCGAATCCAACGCCGGCACCGGCTATGGTCCCGGCAATGGCGCCACCGACACGCTGGACTTCGTCAGCGACGGCAAGGGCACACGCTTCACCAGCCACCAACTGGATTATAGCGATCCCAATCTGATGGTGCTGACCGACCCGCTCGGCTGGGGTGGCGGCGCGCCGCTCGGCCATCAGGAAGGCTATTATAACAACCGCATCATCGATGATGAGATCAAAAGCTATCAGGTGGAGTTCGGCAAGGAGATCGAAGGCAGCTTCCTGTCGAAGATCACTGCGGGCCTGGGCTATGTCGACCGCACCAAGTCGAAGACGCCGGAAGAATATGTGCTCAATCTGGCGAATGGTGCGACGTCGCTGGTGCTGCCTGAACAATATCGTCTGGCCGCGACTGACCTCAGCTTTATCGGCGTCGGCCCGATCCTGTCCTATGATCCGTTCAAGCTGCTGGCCGACGGCGTCTATATCAAGACGCTGAACCCCAGCAAGGACGTGCCGGCCAAGGCCTATTCGGTGACGGAGCGCGTAATGTCGGCCTATCTGATGGCCAATATCAAGTCCGACATGGGATCGGCCGAACTGAGCGGCAATTTCGGCGTACTGGCGCAGAATACCGAACAGAAGTCGCGCGGTTTCGTCAATCTGGCGGCGGCCGATCTGGTGCCGACGACGCGGGGCGACACTTATTGGGACATATTGCCCAGCATGAACCTGTCGCTGCGCTTCCCCAGCGATTTCGTCGTTCGTCTGGCCGCGGCGCGCGAAATCCAGCGGCCCCGGTTCGAGGATATGAAGGTCAGCCTCGACTATGGCTATAATACCGCCAGCGGCGTCATAACCGGCACCGGCGGCAATCCCTATCTGCGCCCCTATCGCGCCTGGGCGGCGGACCTCAATTTCGAGAAATATTTCGGGACCAAGGGCTATGTCGGCCTGCAATTCTTCGCCAAGAAGCTGCAAAGCTATGTCTATCGCGAGACGGCAGCGTTCGATTATACCGGCCTGCCGGTGGTTCTGCCGCCGGGCGTCACTGACCCGGAAGGCACGCTGACCCGGCCGGTCAATGGCAAGGGCGGCAAGCTCTATGGCTTCGAACTGGCCGGGACCGTGCCGTTCGACATCATCACGCCGGCACTGGATGGCTTCGGCCTGACCGGCGGCATGGGCTATACCAAGACCAGCATCAAGCCGGGCGTCGACGCGGCATCGGAAGACCTGCCAGACTATTCGCGCTGGGTCGCCAACGGTACGCTCTTCTTTGAGAAATGGGGCTTTAACGCGCGCGGTTCGGTCCGCTATCGTTCCTCCTTCGTCGGCCAGTTCGTCGGCTTCGGCGGTGAACGGGAACTGCGCCGGGCGCTCTCCGAAACGATCGTCGACGCACAGGTCGGCTATGACTTCCAAAAGGGCAGCGCGTTGGAGGGCCTGTCGGTGTTCGTGCAGGGCCAGAATCTGACCGACGAGCCGTTCGTGTCCGTGGACACCGGCGCTTCGATCCAGATCCGCAACTATCAAAGCTATGGCCGCCGCTTCATGGCGGGCTTCAACTACCGCTTCTGATGTGTAGACTGGTCCGGCGGCCAGCATGTCGCCGGGCCTTCACAGGTTCATGATAGAGGGGTGTCCTGATGGGACGAACGGCCACGAACTTCCTCGTGACGGCCGCCGGGATGGCTGCGGCCCTGATCGGCGTCGGACATGCGCAGGCGGATACGCTGTCCGATCTGCGCGCGCGCACGCCGGAGCAGGAGATTGTCTATTTCGTCCTGCCGGACCGCTTCGCCAATGGCGACCGGACAAATGATCGCGGCGGCCTGAAGGGTGGGCCTCTCCAGACCGGCTATGATCCGACCTCCCGCGCCTTCTATCATGGTGGCGACCTGAAGGGGCTGACCGCCAAGCTGGATTATATTCAGGGGCTGGGCGCGACCGCCATCTGGCTGGCGCCCGTGTTCAGGAACAAGCCGGTACAGGGCGCCAAGGGGCAGGAAAGCGCGGGCAATCACGGCTATTGGGTGACGGACTTCACCACCGTCGATCCGCATTTCGGCACGGACGCGGATTTCAAAGCGCTGGTGGACGCAGCGCACCAGCGTGGCATGAAAGTCTATATGGACATCATCGCCAACCACACCGCCGATGTGATCCAGTATCGGGAAAGCCCAACCAGCGCGGCGCCCTATCGCAGCAAGGCGGACTATCCCTGGTCGCGGCGAGGTGGCGCATCGGGCCAGCCGATCAATGAAGGCTTCGCCGGCGACCATGATGGCAGCGCCGCCAACTGGGCGAAACTGACCGACCCGACCTTCGCCTACACGCCGGTCGTGCCGAAGGGGGAGGAAAAGGTCAAAGTCCCTGCCTGGCTCAACGATCCGATCTATTACCACAATCGCGGCGACACCGACTGGAAGGGCGAAGGCGCGCAATATGGCGATTTCGTCGGGCTGGACGATCTGGCTACCGAAGACCCGCGCGTGCTCGCCGGCTTTATCGCCATCTACAAGGACTGGATCGACCGCTTCGGCATCGACGGCTATCGCATCGATACTGCCAAACATGTGAACGCCGAATTCTGGCGCGCCTTCATTCCGGCCATCCGCGACCATGCGGCGACGAAGGGCATCCCCAACTTCCATATCTTCGGCGAAGTCGCGACCGACGCCTATGATCCGGCGCTGCTGGCAAGCTGGACCGTCAATGCCGGCTTCCCGGCAGTGCTGGACTTCGCCTTCATGCGCGCCGCCGTCGACGCCGCCAGCGGCAAGAGCGGGACCGACATGCTGGCTCGATTGGGCGACGATGACGCGCTTTATGAAGGCGGCAAGGCGACGGCGCTGCAACTGCCGACCTTCCTCGGCAATCATGACGCCGGCCGCTTCGCCTGGTTCCTGCGGCAGGCCAAGCCCGGCATGAGCGCGCAAGAGGAACTGGCGCGCGATATTCTCGGTCACGCGATGCTGCTGACGCTGCGTGGCGTACCGACGCTCTATTATGGCGACGAGCAGGGTTTCGCCGGCACCGGCAACGACCAGCAGGCGCGACAAGACATGTTCGCGTCCAACGTGGCCGAATATAATGCGGACCGGCTGGTGGGCACGAATGCGACCACGGCGACCGACAATTTCAACCCCGGTCACCCGCTCTATCGCGCGATAGCAACGCTGGCGAAGGTTCGCCGCGAGACGCCTGCCCTGTCGCGCGGCGCAACCCTGCTGCGCGCCGGTTCGGACAAGCCCGGCCTCTTCGCCGTCTCCCGGATCGACACCGATACGGGGCGGGAGGTGCTGGTCGCCTTCAATACATCGGCCGCGCCGCTGTCGGGCCATATCGCGGTC
>JAGVJS010000154.1 GCA_020051025.1 Sphingobium sp.
AGGTCGCCGGGCCGGCCGAACATGCCGCGTGCCTGTGCATGGGGATGAACCGCCGCCTCGTCCGGTGACAGAACCGGGGTTACACAGGCGTCCCGCCCGGCGAAAACCTCCTCCCATTCTATGCGCGTGCGGCTGGCGAAGAGCGCGGTGAAGCGAGCCTTGATCTGCGGCCATGCGGCGCGGTCATGCTGTTGGGGAAAATCCGCCGGGTCGATGCCCAGACCTGCGATCAGTTCGGCGTAGAATTTCGGTTCGATCGCACCCACCGCCATGAACTGGCCATCCTCCGTGCGATAGACATCGTAGAAGGGCGCGCCACCATCAAGCAGATTGTCACCGCGCCGATCGCTCCAGAAGTGCATCGCGCGAAAGCCGTGGATCATCGTTGACAGCAGCGCCGTTCCTTCGGTCATGGCGGCATCGATCACCTGTCCCTGCCCGCTCGCCCGCGCCTCCAGCAGGGCACAGACGATGCCGAAGGCCATCATCATGCCGCCGCCACCCACGTCGGCCACCAGGTTGAGGTTGGGCAGCGGGATCTCATCCGCCCGGCCGCACAGCATAAGGCTGCCCGACATGGCGAAATAATTGATGTCGTGCCCTGCCAGATGCGCCATCGGCCCATCCTGTCCCCAGCCGGTCATACGGGCATAGATGAGCGTCCGATTGCGGGCGAAGCACATATCAGGGCCAAGGCCAAGCCGTTCCATGACGCCGGGTCGGTAACCTTCCAGCAGCACGTCGGCCGCATCGACCAGCGCGAGCAGCTGCGCGACGCCTTCCTTCGTCTTGAGGTCGAGACGGATGATCTCTCGCCCGCGATGGAGCAGATTTTTTGCCGCGTCGACTGGTGGCCCCATGGACGGGGTTTCGGCCCGTTCGATTCGCAAGACCGTTGCCCCCATGTCTGCCAGCATCATGCCGCAAAAAGGGCCGGGGCCGACGCCCGCCACTTCCAGAATTTTCACGCCGACCAGAGGCCCTTGCCTGTCCATTGTCATCCGCTCCGTTTTTTTGATCACCCCAGTCAGCTGTATATTTCCTTCCCCTCCATCAAGATGGCGAGAGAATGACCGACAGCAGCGGTGATATAATCTTCTGTTTGACCCGAACAGGCGCAGGCGACGCGCACGCCGTCAACACATTGTCATCACCCGGTGCAAGGAAGGCGCGCTGCCACCGTATCGAGAGTAATATCATGACCTTCGACGACCCCAGTTTCGCCATGGACCGGATCAAGGCAGAGATTGCCGACAGTTTCGACGAGGAGCTGGAAATGGAGATCGACGAGGGCCGTCTGGAGACGATGCTTGCCGACATGGAGGAGCATCCCGACCGCGAACAGCTGGAACGGCGCACCTATTTCCGCGAACTGTTCCGCCTGCAACATGAACTGATCCGGTTGCAGGACTGGGTGGTGCATAAGGGGTTGAAGGTCGTCGTTCTGTTCGAAGGACGCGATTCTGCCGGCAAAGGGGGCGCGATCAAGCGCATCACCCAGCGGCTGAACCCGCGCGTCTGCCGCGTCGCCGCGCTGCCCGCGCCCAACGAGCGTGAGCGGACCCAATGGTATTTTCAGCGCTATGCCGCGCACCTGCCGGCGGCAGGCGAAATCGTGCTGTTCGATCGCAGCTGGTATAATCGCGCCGGGGTTGAACGGGTAATGGGCTTCTGTTCGGACGAGGATGTAGAGGAATTCTTCCGCTCCGTTCCGGAATTTGAGCGGATGCTGGTCCGATCGGGCATCATTCTGGTCAAATATTGGTTCTCCATCACCGATGAAGAACAGCAATTCCGCTTCGCCATGCGGATCCACGATCCGCTGAAGCAGTGGAAGCTGTCGCCGATGGACGTGGAATCGCGCCGCCGCTGGGAAGATTATACCCGCGCCAAGGAGTCGATGCTGGAACATACCCACATTCCCGAAGCTCCCTGGTGGGTGGTCGAGGCCGTGGACAAGAAGCGGGCGCGACTCAATTGCATCGCCCATCTGCTGGAACAGATCCCCTATGAGGATGTACCCAAGGCGCCGGTGGTGTTGCCCGACCGGGTGCGTAATGCCGACTATATCCGCCATCCTGTGCCCGAAGACATGATCGTGCCCGACCGCTACTGACAAAATTGGCGACGGAGCCGGGCCTTACCGCTCCAGCTTCGTCGCCAGCAGCACCAGCGTCGTCGTCTTCTCGATACCCTCCAGCTGGCCGATAGCGTCGATGATATCATTGAGTTCGGCGCCGCCCTCCGCCTCCAGCACGGCGATGATGTCATATTCGCCGCTGATGGCATGGACCGCCTGCACATGGCCGATGCCGACAAGAGCGCTTTCCACGTCGCGGCGATGGCGGGGCAGCGTCTTGATCATCATGTGCGCGCGCATGCGGCTGGCGGAAAATTCGGTGCCGAGACGGATGGTATAGCCCGCGACGATCCCTTCTTCCTCCAGTCGGGCGATGCGTGAATAGAGATGGCCGCGCGAAACGCCCAGTTCCTTGGCCAACTGGGCGATCGGCTGGCGGGAATCCTGCCGCAGCAGCGTTAGCAGCCGCTCGTCCACGTCGTCGAGGCGCTGGCCGCCATGGGGCATCACGGCGCCATGGCTTCATCCGCGAACAGCGCGGTCTGCGGTTCGGTATCGGCCGACATGCGACCACGATACATGCCGAGGTCATTGATGGCAAAGGCGGGGGCGCCATAGACGCCCATGGCGATCAGGCCGCCGTCGCCGCCGATCGCGCCGACCGCGTCTATGGTCGATTGCGCGGCGTCGGCCAGCGTCTGGCCACGCCATGCGACACGGTCGCATAGCTGGCGTGCGGCGCTTTCCCGGATGAAATATTCGCCCGATCCAGTGGCGGAGACGGCGCACTGGCCATTCTTCGCATAGGTGCCGGCGCCGATGACGGGCGAGTCCCCGACCCGGCCCCAGCGCTTGCCGGTCATGCCGC
>JAGVJS010000140.1 GCA_020051025.1 Sphingobium sp.
GACGGTCGCCTGCGCCTGAGCCTGCGCATCGACATTGGTCTGCTGCTGGCTCTCGCCGATCATCGTGTCGGCATATTGCTGCGCCTCGACGGCGGACTTGATCGCGGCCTGTTCCTTGCCGCTCTTGTAGCTTTCCTGCGCCAGTCGCAGCGAAGCCTGCGCCTTGGCCAGCAGTTCCGGTGTGGCGGGATTGGTAGTGGGCAGGCGCTGGGCGGCGTTGATCTTGCCCTGTGCCTGCGCAATGGCGGCAAGTGCCCGTTCCTCGTCACCGGCAAAAGCGGGCGTGGCGGTCAGGACAAGAGCGGATGCGGCAAAAAGACCGCGGATAGTGGACCCGAAATTATTATGCATTTTCTTCTCCTGTCATTGTTCATGACGGGCGAAGAAACGAGCCGATCTTCCGGCTGGTTCCTTTATCTGAGGTTCAGGAAGGGCGCCGCCACCTCTACCGGCACTCGCATTAACCGACCGGATTCCTTGTCTATCATCGCCCAGGTCGATCGCGCCGCGACCTTCACCTTGCCATCCGGCCCGGTGAATTCGATCAGCCGGTCGAAACGCGCGCCGCGTGGTGGATCGGGAATCCAGGTCTGCGCCGTCACCGTCTCTCCCACGGTCACATTACCGCGATAGTCGATCTCATGCCGCGTCACGACCCAGATATAGGCATCGACATGGGCGGGCAGGGCGTGGGTCATCCAATGTTCGACCGACACCTGCTCCATCCACTGGACCCACACCGCATTGTTCACATGGCCCAGCACGTCGATATGCTCGGGCTGGGCCGTGATCTGCTTGGTGAAACTGGACGCCATCAATCCTCCACACCCAATTGCCACAGGATGAAGGCGAATTCCTCCGCCGTTTCGTGCAGGCTTTCAAAGCGTCCCGACTTACCGCCATGACCCGCGCCCATATTGGTCTTGAGCAGCAGCACATTTTGGTCGGTCTTGGTCGCGCGCAGCTTTGCCACCCACTTCGCCGGTTCCCAATAGGTAACGCGCGGATCGTTGAGACCCGCCGTCACCATCAGCGGCGGATAATCCTGCGCGCTGACATGGGTATAGGGATCGTAGCTCTGGATGGTGCGGAATGCCGCCTCATCCTCAATCGGATTGCCCCATTCGGGCCACTCGCCCGGTGTCAGCGGCAGCGTCTCGTCCAGCATGGTGTTGAGGACATCGACGAACGGCACATGCGCCACCACCGCGCCCCACAGGTCGGGATCAGAGTTGATGACCGCGCCCATCAGTTCGCCGCCGGCGGAACCGCCCGAAATGCTGATCCGTCCTTTGCTGCTATAACCGCGTTCCACCAATCCCCTGGCCACATCGACAAAGTCGGTGAAAGTGTTGACGCGCTTGTCCAGCTTGCCATCCAGATACCATTGCTGGCCCAGGTCGTCGCCACCGCGAATATGGGCAAGGGCGAAGGCAAAACCGCGGTCGAGCAGCGACAGCCGACTGGTCGAGAAACCCGGCTCCATCGCCAGTCCATAAGCGCCATAGCCATAAAGATGCAGCGGCGCGCTGCCGTCACGGGGCAGGTCGGCCGGATAGACGATCGACACCGGAATCGGCGTGCCGTCGCGCGCCGGGATCATCAGTCGTTCGGTTGTGTAGCGGCTGGCGTCATAGCCCGACGGGATCTCCTGGACCTTCAGCACCTCCAGTTCACCGGTCGCCAGATGATAGTCGTAGATGGTGTCGGGCGTGACCATCGATTCATAGCCGATGCGCAGCTTGGTCACGTCATATTCGGGATTGTCGTCCAGCGACGCCGAATAGCTGGCCTCCGGGAAGGGAATGCGCTTGGGCGTGTGCGTGGCGTAATCACGCAGTTCGATCTGGTCGAGCCCGTCCTGCCGCCCTTCGGTGACATAGAAGCTTTTGAACAGGGTGAAATCGGTCAGGTAGAAATGCGCGTCCGCGCCGATCACTTCCACCCATTGGTCGGGGGCATCGAGCGTCGCCTTCACCAGCCGGAAATTGGGATGGATGTCGTTGGTCTTGATATAGAGTGTGCCTTCATGCTCATCGACATCATATTCGCGGCCGGGCTTGCGCGCTGAGACCAGCTGCGGCGCGGCGGTTGGATTGTCGGCGGGCACCAGCCAGGCTTCGCTGGTCACATGGTCGCCGGTCGCGATGACAATCCATTTTTCCGATGAAGTCAGGCCGATCGAGACACGGAAGCCCTCATCATCCTCATGGAAGATTTCGACATCATTCTCGATGCTCTGGCCCACCCAGTGCAGCCGGGCATTGTCGGTCCGCCAATTGTCGTTGGCGATACCATAGATCAGACCCTTGCTGTCCGATGTCCAGACCAGCGACGACAGCGTGTCGGGGATCAACTCAGGCAATATCTCGCCCGAGACAAGATCCTTGATTCGCGCTTCGAACCGTTCCGATCCATTGGTGTCGATCGCATAGGCCAGATAGCGGCCGTCCGGGCTGACCGACATGGCGCCCAGCCGGAAATAGTCATGCCCCCCGGCCAGGGCGGGTTCGTCTAGGATCAACTGGTCGTCACCACCCGCAACCGGCTTGCGATACCATTTGCGATATTGCGCACCCGTCTCGAACGCGCGCCAATAGATATAGTCGCCATCCTTTTGCGGGACCGACTGATCGTCTTCCTTGATCCGCCCCTTCATTTCCGCGAACAGATCATCGGTCAGGCTCTTGAGCGGACTCATCGCCGCCTCGAACCAGTGATTTTCCGCCTCCAGATAGGTCAGCACGTCCTGATCCTTGACGTCGGGATAGCCCGGATCGCGCAGCCATGCCCAGGGATCATCCACCGTAATGCCATGGTGGGTGAAGCTGTGGGCGCGGCGTTGAGCGACAGGAGGCAGGCTTTGTTCGGTCATTAACTATCCATGGTCCAGACGGGGGCAGCGCTGGAATAAGCGCGCCGGCCCCTCTATGTTGTCGGCATTGTGGCCAACGCAAGAGGCCGGAATGATCCAAGGGAAGTTCGATGTCCAGTTATGAAGATCGCCTGAAGGCCCTGCGCGCGCAACTGGTGCGCCAGAAGCTGGACGGTTTCGTCGTGCCGCTGACCGATGAGCATATGAGCGAATATGTCGGCGCCTATGCTCAGCGGCTCGCCTGGCTGACCGGATTCCAGGGGTCGGCGGGCAGCGCGGTGGTGCTGCCGGAGGAGGCCGCGATCTTCGTCGATGGCCGTTATACCCTTCAGGTGCGCGAGCAGGTGGACGGCGCCCACTGGCAATATGAAAGCGTGCCGCAGACGTCGATCGCCGCCTGGCTGAAGGATCATGCCGGGCAGGGCGCGCGCATTGGTTATGATCCCTGGCTGCACACGCGGGCATGGGTTCGTCAGGCGACCGAGGCGCTGGCCGGCAAGGGCGCGGAGCTGGTCGCGGTCGATACCAATCCGGTCGATGCGATCTGGCCCGACCGCCCGGCGCGCAGCGATGCAAAGCTGGTCGTGCATGGGGATGCTTATGCCGGTCAGTCGGCCGCCGAGAAGCGCGCCGCCATGGCCGACTGGCTGACGGAGAAGAAGGCCGATGCGGTCGTCCTTTCCGCACTGGATTCGATCGCCTGGACCTTCAACATTCGGGGCAAGGATGTGGAGCGCACGCCGGTCGCCCTCGCTTATGCCATCGTCCATGCCGATGCGACTGCCGACCTCTATGTCGCGCCGGAGAAGATGGATGAGGCCGTCGCCCAGCATCTGGGCAATGCGGTGCGCGTCCATGATGGCGCGGATTTCGCCGTCGCGCTCGCGGATTTCGCCGGCAAGACCGTGGTTGCCGATCCCGAACGGGCGGTTGCCGCGATCTTCAACGGCCTGGATGACGGCGGCGCGACCGTGCTGCCGCTGCGCGATCCCGCCGTCCTCCCCAAGGCGATCAAGAACGGTACGGAGATTGCTGGCCACAAGGCGGCGCAGGTCCGTGACGGCGCTGCGCTCAGCCGGTTTCTCCATTGGGTCGCCGTCGAGGCGCCCAAGGGGGGCCTGACCGAACTGTCGGCCTCGGACCGGCTGGAAGCGTTCCGCCAGGAAACCGGCCTGCTCGAAGACCTGTCCTTCGACACGATCAGTGGTGCAGGGCCGAACGGTGCGGTCGTCCATTATCGCGCCGAGGAAAAGACGAATCGCCCGATCGAGTTGAACAGCCTCTACCTCGTCGATTCGGGCGGCCAGTATCGTGACGGCACTACCGACGTGACTCGTACGCTGGCCATCGGCTCGCCGACCGAAGAAATGCGCCGACGTTTCACCCTGGTGCTCAAGGGACATATCGCGCTTGCTCGGGCGGTCTTCCCAACGGGCACGCGCGGAGGCCAGCTCGATGCGCTCGCCCGCCAATATCTCTGGGCCGAAGGGCTGGATTATGCCCATGGCACCGGCCATGGCGTCGGCAGCTTTCTGTCGGTGCATGAAGGGCCGCAGCGAATCGCGACCTTTGGCGGTGGCGACGAGCCGCTGGCGGCCGGTATGATCCTCTCGAACGAGCCGGGCTATTACAAGACCGGCGAATACGGCATCCGCATCGAAAATCTGGTGCTGGTCGAGGAACGCGATGTTCCCGGCGCGGAAAAGCCGATGCTGGGCTTCGAGACGCTGACCTTCGCGCCGATTGATCGGGCGCTCATTGCCATCGACCTGTTGAACGATGCGGAACGCGCCTGGATGGATGCCTACCATGTCGCCGTGCTGGATCTGGTCGGCCCGCAACTGGAGGGCGACGCGCTCGCCTGGCTCAAGGCCGCCTGCGCGCCGCTTTAAAATCTAGTCGCCGGGGGTGTCAGCGGGAGGGGGCGGTGCGGCGCCCTCCCGTGCTTGCGCCTTCCGCCTGCGCAGATTATCGCGCAGCGCCTGCGCCAACCGTGCCTTTTTCTCGTCCTGCGTTTCAGCCATGCGATGCGCATAAGCAAAATGCATGATCGACCGCAACCCGCCTTGACATGGGCGACGAGGGCGGCCATAGGCCCGGCCTCCGCAGCGCAGATAGCGCTAAGGAGATGAAATAGAGTGCTGCCGTAGCTCAGTGGTAGAGCGCATCCTTGGTAAGGCTGAGGTCGGGAGTTCAATCCTCCCCGGCAGCACCATTTCTTCCCCGACAATCTGAAATCAGATCATCGCCCATGTGGCGATCGCTGCCATCTGCGCAGCCGCGATCAGCCATAGCCACGTCGAAAAAGGCTGTTTGCGCGTCTTGTGGCGAAAGACATGGCGACCAAGGAACGCGCCCGCCGTCCCGCCCATTAATGTCCAGAGCAGCAGCATGCGTTCGGACAAGCGACGCAACCCCATCCGGGCGCGCCGCTTGTCGATACCGAACAAGGTAAAGGTGATCAGATTTGCTGACAGCAGGACCGTCAGGATCAGAATCGCCGGAATCGCGTCAGCCTCCAAAGCTGACGCCGATCCACAGGGTACGCGGCGTACCCAGGTCCATCGACCCGCCTGCATTGCGGGTGACGACTGTCTCATCGAACAGATTTTCGCCGCGTGCCACGAGGCTGATGCCATGGCCGATCGGCAGGCGGGCGATGGCGTCTAGCGTCAGCGCATCGGGCAGCACATCGGTTTGCAGGTCGTCTTCATATTGTTTTGCGACATAGCGCAGCGTGGTCGACAGCGACGGGCCATGGGCCGGGCTGTAGGCGACCGTGGCACTGGCGGCATGGCGCGGCGTTTGCGCGGGCATGAAGCCGTCGAAGGCAGCGCCGGGCGCGTGGACGCGGCTGTGGCTATAGGCGTAGGAGGCCGACAGGTTAAAATCGCCCAGCGCGGTCGCGGCGGTCAGTTCGATGCCCTTGGCAACGATGCGGTAAACATTCTGGCGCTGGCGCGTGTTGGTGGCGACCGTCACATTGGCGATGGCATCATCCAGCCGGTTGTAGAAGGCGGTGGCCGACAGGGTGATGCCTTCGACCGGCGTCAGGTCGATCCCGGCCTCTGCGCCCTTCAGCTTTTCGGGATTGAGGGCCGCATTGGCCTGGGTCGTGATCGGGAAGACGACGAAGGGTCGGTACAGTTCGTTCAGGGTCGGCAGGCGGAAGCCGCTATAGGCCGAAGCCCGCAACGCAAATGCGTCGCTGGCGTGGTAGAGCGCGCCGACCCGGCCGGAAAATTCCCAGTCGGACCGGTCGGCATAATCGCTGCCCGTCGCCGTGGCGGTCGTGGCGCTGACCTGATGATAGAAACCGTTGCTGATCGACCAGCGATCCGCCCGCGCGCCGCCGGTCAGGATGAGGCGTCCCATCGTCCAGTCATCTTCGACAAAGACACCGGTGGTCCACTGGTCGCCGCCGGCATGGCGCAGGAAGGTGCGCGGGTTGGCGGCGACATTGGCGTTATAGGCGTCCTCATACATGTCGCCGGTCGCGAATCGCGTATCGACGCCTAGTCGCAGCAGATGCGCCTCGCCCACCGGCGGCCGGATCTCGATCTTGCCACCGATGCCGGTGGACGGCGTGTTGCGCTGGTCCAGCGACTTGCGGAAGGTCGACGAGGAGATAACGATATTGGAGAAGTTGCGCGCCTGAACATAGGCCAGCGCATCGACCTGCCACGGTCCGCGATTGATGTAGCGGATGCTGGCATCCTGCCCCTGGCTCATACTGTCCGCGCCGGCGAAGCGCAGGGTGCGGTTATCTTCGAACAGGGTGGCCCGGAATTGCAGTTCCGACGTCGCGGAAATCGGCGCCACGGCCCGCAAGTTGGTCGACCAGCCATCATAGGCGGCCGGCACGGTAGCGGCGACGCGCTGGTCCTTGGGCGTCGTCTGGAAACCATCGCCCCGATCCCAGCGACCCGACAGCGAAACATAGCCGCCGCCCAGATCCTGTGTCAGGCCGGCAGACAGTTCGGTGGCGTCACGGCTGCCGTAGAAGGCGCTGGCCGAGAAATCCGGCAACTGGTCGCCGGTCGCGCTGGCCATTTCGATCGTGCCGGCAACCGCGCCGGAGCCAAAGGC
>JAGVJS010000345.1 GCA_020051025.1 Sphingobium sp.
GGCTGGGGCGCACCGGTCAGGTGCAGGTCGTCAGCCTCGATCATTGTGCCGTCACGCAGAACCAACGCGCGCTGAAGCACATTGCCCAGTTCGCGGGCATTGCCGCGCCAGTTATGGGCGCTCAGCTTGTCCATGGCGGCAGCGGTCGGCCAGACGAAACCGGCCTTGCCCATGTCCTGCTGGCGCAGGAGCATGGCGGCGGCGATCGCAGCGACATCACCGGGACGCTCGGCCAGCGGGCGCAGTTCCAGCGGCATGACATTGAGGCGCCAGTAAAGATCTTCGCGGAAGCGACCGGCAGCCACTTCATCGACCAGGTTACGGTTGCAGGCCGCGATGATGCGGACATTGACCGGCACCGGATGGGTGGCGCCGACGGGGAGGACTTCGCCTTCCTGAAGCGCACGCAGCAGCTTGGACTGGAGTGTCAGCGGCAGTTCGGCGATTTCGTCGAGGAACAGCGTGCCGCCATCAGCGGCAAGGAACAGCCCTTCCGAAGCGTTGGACGCGCCGGTGAAGCTGCCCTTCTTATGGCCGAACAGCATCGCTTCCATCATGGTTTCGGGCAGCGCGGCGCAGTTGACGGCGATGAAGTCATGGGCGGTGCGGCCGGATTGGGCGTGCAGGAAGCGCGCCATGCCTTCCTTGCCAGTGCCGGTGTCGCCCTGAATAAGGACGGTGGCGTCGCTGCGCGCGACACGGCCGGCCAGCGTCATCAGGCGAGCACTGCCGCTGTCACCGACCGCCGGAACCGATGCCGGGCGAACGAGTTCAGCAATCAGGGCAAAGGCAAAACCCATGTCGGCGATGCCAAACGCCACGCGGGCCGGCAGGCCGTTGGCGGCAGCGATCAGCGACGGGGCGCCGTCATGCACGTTGATCAGGATATCGCGATGCGTGGCGTGACCAATTTCGGTCGCCAGCAGGATGCGCCGGTCGTCCCGTTCACGGGGGCTGGCGGCGTCGACGATGCGAACAGTGTAATAGGCATTTTCAAGCCAGTGCTGCAGCCCCGGAAGAAGCGCGCAGACTCCACGGCTCACGTCAAGCATAGACATGAACAGACCCCATGTTTTGGGCGGTTTGTGCCCCCGCACGTCCCAGCCCCCTTCGATGGTTAATAAATACCCGTTCTGTGGTTATCAGATAGTTAACGCCGCAAGGCGGCTTGCCGCAGGGCGGCAGCTTTTTTCCGGCAAAAGCGGCAAATTTTTCGACCTTAGTCTAAGGCGCGCGCGTCGCGCCCGCGTAAGGGCCGTTCGCGACCACCCGATTCGTCCCGATTCCGAAAAAAATCGACTCCGGTGCTAAAAGCTTTCCGCACCCCGCCGTTATCCCCTTTCGAGGCCGCAAGCGCTCTGACTGATGGCAGCGACCTGATTGATGAATGGAAAGGGAACACCATGACTGTTATCGCAACCAACACCGCTGCTCTGCGCTCGGCCAACGCTTCTTCGTCGGCCAGCAAGGCTCTGGGCACTGCAATGGAACGCCTGTCGACCGGCAAGCGCATCAACAGCGCCAAGGACGACGCCGCCGGCCTGGCCATTTCGTCGGCCATGACCGCCCAGATCCGCGGCATGACCCAGGGCGTCCGCAACGCCAATGACGGCATCAGCCTGGCGCAGACCGCAGAAGGCGGACTGAACGAAGTCAGCAACATGCTGCAGCGTATGCGTGAACTGACCGTCCAGGCGCTGAACGGCACCAACGACACCGATGCCAAGACGAACATCCAGGCGGAAGTCGCCCAGCTCCAGACCCAGATCACCGACACGCTGACCAACACCGAATTCAACGGCACCAAGCTGTTCGACGGTTCGACCGGCACCGTGACGATCCAGGCCGGCGCGAATGCTGCGGACACCGTGGATATCACGCTCGACAACGTGAGCACCGCGATGACCGCCGCGCTGGCAATCGACGCCACGACCGCGACGACGGCTTCGCTCGACACGTTCGACACGGCTCTGGCTTCGATCGCGACGACCCGCGCCAACCTCGGTGCGGTGCAGAACCGCCTCGAATCGACGGTCAGCAACCTGACCAACAACATCACCAACCTGACGGATGCCCGCAGCCGCATCGAAGACGCCGACTTCTCGGCCGAAACGACCGCGCTGGCCAAGCAGCAGATCCTGAGCCAGGCGTCGACCGCGATGCTGGCCCAGGCCAACCAGAGCCAGCAGGGCGTGCTGAAGCTGATCGGCTAATAGCCGGCACCAGATTGGTCGGCTGAGGTATTGGTCACCGCCAGCCGACCATGGTGCCCCCGGCACATCAACAGTCCCCACCGTGCCGGGGGCGCACCTTCGATCGAACGGCCAGAATTTAGAAGCCTCCGTCCCCCCGGGCGGAGGCTTCTTCATTACGACATGGATACAAGTCTTGGCTCGGTCGTTTTCCCCGTCCATGATGACGTCCATGACCCAGATCGACCGGCGCGCGATGATCGCCGCCTCCGCCGCCGCCCTGCTGCTCCCCGACACGCTGCTCGCCCAGACGAAAGGCGCTGCCTTTTCCTGGGACACGTTGATCGCGTCGGCGCAGCGCCTGTCGCGCACCCCTTATAAAGAAGTGCCTCGCCATCCCGGCGCGGCGAAGGTCGACTATATAGCGCAACATGAGGCGCGGTTCCGCGACGAGCGGACGCTGTGGAACGACCTGCCCGGCGATACCGGAATACGCTTCTTTCCCCTGTCCCAATATTCGACCCAGCCGGTGCAGATCGCCACCGTCGAGAAGGGCCGGGCTATCCCGCTGCGCTATGATCCGACCATGTTCGACATGCCGGCCGACAACGCCGTTGCCAAACTCGGACCGGATGCGGGCTTTGCCGGTTTCCGCATCATGAATGCCAAGCGCGACGGCGACTGGCTGTCGTTTCTGGGCGCCAGTTACTTCCGCGCGCCCAGTCCGCAGAAACAGTTCGGCATGTCGGCGCGCGGCATCGCGATCAACACCAGCCTGCCGGGCAAGGAGGAGTTTCCCGCCTTCACCCATTTCTGGCTGGAGCGGACCGGCAATAGCAGCGTCACTATATATGCCTTGCTGGATGGCCCGTCGATCACCGGCGCCTATCGTTTCGTCAGCAGCCTGGGACCGGACGGCGTGAAGCAGGACGTGACCGCCGCGCTCTTCCCTCGCCGCCCGATCCAGGAACTGGGGCTGATGCCGATGACCAGCATGTTCTGGTATAATCAGGCGAACCGGACGCAGGGCACCGACTGGCGCCCGGCCGTGCATGACAATGACATGCTGTCGATCGCCGGCGCCGACGGCACCGCCCATGTCCGCCCGATCGTCAATCCGTCCGCCCCGCATTTCAGCGCTTTTACCGAAGTCAGCCCCAAGGGGTTCGGCCTGTTGCAGCGCGACCGGGATTTCAGCCATTATCAGGATGACGGCGTCTTCTACGATCGCCGCCCGTCTCTTTGGGCCACGCCCAACAAGCCATGGGGCAAGGGACAGGTTAGGCTCTACGCCTTTCCCACCGACAGTGAATATACCGACAATGTCTGCGCCTACTGGACGCCGGACGGCGTGGCGCAACCGGGCAAGCGGATCGACGCCAGCTATCATCTGGACTGGTCGGCCGCGCGGGCGCCGGCATCGGCTGGGCTGGCCATCGTCCAGAATGTCTGGCGCGGCCATAGCGAGCAGAAGGGCGCGGAAAAGCTGGTGATCGACTTTGCCGGCGTGGCGGCCGATCCCAAACCCGGCATCTGGGTCGATGTGAGCGGCGGCACCATTGCCAAGCAGGCGGGCTATCCGGTTCTGGGACAGGACGGGCTGTTCCGCACAGTGCTTGATGTCGTGCGTCCAGAGGGTAAAGCAGCGGACATCCGGCTGCAATTGCGGTCGGGTGATCGTGCGATCAGCGAATATGTCCATTATCCGCTGGGTGCGTGAAGGGAACCGTCGGCGTATTGAGCGGTTCCCCTAACTTGGGTCAATCGCGATAGGGCTTGCACATGACGGGGAACGGGGGCGTGCAGGCGCCGCAGGACGATGCGGAGAGCAAGCCTTTGGCGCGCGCATTCGAACAAGTACCGGCGGAAAGCCCGTTGGCGATGCCCGAGCAGGATTTCGGCGCAAAGCCTGACCTGACCCTGCGCCGTCCGCTCAACATCGACATCTGGGCGCGTCGGCTGCTGGTCGTGTTGCTCGCCCTGTTGCCCGCCGCGATGGCCGGGCATGAGATGCGGCAGTCGATCGGTCTGGATGGCATCGATCTCGTCGAAGGCATCTATCTGGCCCTCTTCATCCCGCTGTTCGCCTGGATCGCCTTCGGCTTTGCCACCGCGATGATTGGTTTTCTGCTGCTGACCGTAGGCGGCGGACGCAGCGTTACCCCCCGCCCGCTCAATGCCGCCACGCCGCTCAAGGGCAAGACCGCGATCCTGCTGCCGGTGTGCAATGAGGATTTTCTGGGCGTGCTCGGCCGGCTGTCGATCATGGAACGATCGCTGGCGCAGGTGATGGGTGGCGAGCGGTTCGAATTTTTCATCCTGTCGGATTCCAATGTCGAAAGCGGCGAGACGGAGCGGCGCGCCTATCTGGAAATGCGCGGCTCCTTCTCCCGCCCCGTCCATTATCGCCGCCGCGCGCTCAACATCGGGCGCAAGCCGGGTAATATCGCCGAATGGGTGACGCGCTTCGGCGGAGCCTATGACTATATGGTCGTTCTGGACGCGGACAGCGTCGTGAGTGGCCAGACCATGGCCCGCCTCGCCGCCGACATGGAGCGGCATCCGCATGTCGGCCTGATCCAGACGGTGCCCACGGTGATGGGCGCCGCGACGCTGTTCGCCCGCTGGCAGCAGTTCGCCAGTCGGCTGTTCGGCCCGACGTCGGCCGCGGGCATGATCTGGTGGGCAGGGTCCGAAGGCATGTTCTGGGGCCATAATGCGATCGTGCGGGTCAGCGCCTTTGCGCAGAGTTGCGGTTTGCCCGAACTGCCGGGACGCGCGCCCTTTGGCGGCCATATATTGAGCCACGACATGCTGGAGGCCGCGTTGCTGCGCCGGCGAGGCTGGGACGTGCATATGGTCACGGCCGATGATAGTTTCGAGGAATTCCCGCCGTCCATGCCCGATCTGTTCACCCGCGACCGCCGCTGGTGCCAGGGCAATATCCAGCATGTGCCGCTGCTGGTGAAGATCAAGGGGCTGCACCCGGTCAGCCGGTTCCAGCTGCTGGTCGGCGCTTCAGCCTATTGCACATCGCCGCTGTGGCTGTTGCTGATGCTGGTGGTTCTGGGCGGCGCGATCAGCGGGCTTTGGCCGCCGACCGCTGTGTTGCCCTCAGGCGGGTTGCTGGCGCTGACCGTGGTGCTGCTGTTCGGGCCGAAGATATTGGCGATAATCTGGGCCATGGCCGATCCGGCCCGGCGCATCGGCTTTGGCGGCGCGGTACGAATGACGCGCGGCGTGATTGCCGATATCCTGCTATCCATCCTGATGGCGCCGGTGGCAATGCTGACCCAGACGATCAACCTGTTCGGCATATTGATGGGCAAGAAGGCGAGTTGGAACGGGCAGACCCGCGACCGCGACGGCATGGCCATCACCAGCGCGATCTGGCTGTTCAAATGGCATCTTTTGCTGGGCGTGGCGCTGACCGCGATGGCGGTGAAGGCGGGTAGCGTGGCATGGATGTCGCCGGTACTGGCGGGGCTGTTCGCCGCGCCGATCCTGGCGGCGGTGACCGCACGCAAGGATCTGGGCCGCCGGGCCGAGGAAAGCGGCCTGTTTCAGGTCGCCGATCCGTGGTGGCGGACGCAAAGCTATCGTCCGCTGCGGTTCCGCTGGCCCAATGGCGACAAAAAGGATGTGGGACCGCTCGCGGCAAACGACGAATAAGGCATCGTAAGCGGAAAAGGGCCTGAGACAGGCTCAGGCCGAAAGGGCTTTTGTGCAGGCTATTTCCGTTAACTTCGCACATTTCCCGCTGATTTCGACATTTCATGTCGCAGGAAGGACATTATCTTTCCAACATGGGGCCGAGCGGACCGAGCCAGCGTGGGGCATTATCGCACAGGAGCCATGCTGTAGGACAGCGACCCCTGCCCTACCTCAATCGTCCCAGTCGCGCAGTTTCTCGCGCAGCTTGTCGAGTGCGGCCTTCTTGATCTGGCAGACGCGTGCGGCGCCGATGTCCAGCGTCTGGCCGATTTCCTCCAGGTTCATTTCCTCGACGAAGTAGAGTTGCAGCACCAGCGCCTCGCGCTGGGGCAGTTCGCCGATGCAGGCGGCCAGCGCCTTCTTCAGCGATTCCCGCTCCATGATATCGTCGGCGCGGTCCTCCACATCGGCAAACCACATGGACTGGTCGGAATAGACTTCGTCCATGCTGGTATGCTGGACCATTTCGACGCTGTCGGCGATCTCGCGATAGGCGGCGGGTTCCAGCCCCATGTCGACGGACATTTCCGCTTCGGTCGGCAGGCGGCCGAGCTTCTGTTCCAGCCGATTGCGGACACCGGCAAGTTCTTTCCGCCTGGCCATTGCCGACCGGCAAATCGTTGCCTGCCGCCGCAGATGGTCGATCATCGCACCGCGCACGCGTAGCTGGGCATAGGCGGCAAAGCCAAGGCCGCGATCCTCGAAACTGTTGGCAGCCTCAACCAGCGCGACCATGCCGATCTGGAGCAGATCTTCCATCTCGATCGCGGTCGAGACGCGGCCATGGACATGCCAGGCGATCTTGCGCACCAGCGGCATATATTGGCGGGCGAGGCGTTCCGGACTGTTTTCGCCGGGTTTACCATAAGTATGGGCGCCGGCCGTTATCTTGTTCATATACATGGCTCAGCCTCCTTTCAGGCGACCCGTTCGCGTTGCGGCAACGGATCGTGGCGTGGCGCCGGGCGATCATTGCCCACCACTGCGACCACCTCGACGCCCTTGCCGTCGGGAATTTCGAGGAAGGACAGCACCGGCGTTTCGGGCAGATGCGGTTTGAACAGGCGAGCGAGCGCGCGGCGCGCCACTGGTGAAGTGACGATCGCGAAGGCCCGCGCCTGACCCATTAACGGACGGGCGGCGTCGATCACGGCTTCGACGATGCGGTTGGCGAGCGCCGGTTCGATCGGATGTTTGGCATCGCCGGCGACGCGCATGGCCTGCGCCAGCAGCCCTTCCAGATCGCCATCGAGCGTGATGACGGGTAGCGGCATCTTCACCGGGACGAGACCCTGGATGATGAGCGCGCCGATGCGCTGACGCACCGCTTCGACCAGTTGCTCGTGACTCATGTCCGGGCGAGCGGCATCAACCATGGCTTCGCAGATGCGGCGGAAATCCTTGAGCGCGATGCCTTCGGACAGGAGCGCGCGGCAGAGCGCGCTGATCTGGGTCAGGCTGAGCGTGCCGGGCGTCAGGCCGTCGACCAGTTGCGGCGCGGCGTCCTTGAGATTGTCGAGCAGCTTGCGCGCTTCGTCCAGGCCGAACATTTCCGATGCGTTCATGGCGATCAGCTGATTGAGATGCGTCGCCACGACCGTCGGCGGATCAACCACCGTATAGCCCGCGACCACGGCTTCGCTGCGCTTGCCCTGCGGAATCCAGACGGCGTCGAGGCCGAAGGTCGGATCTTTGGCGGCGCGGCCGGCGACAGTGCCTTCCAGTGCGCCGCTATCGAGCGCGAGCAGGTCTTCGGGCCAGATTTCATCTTCGCCCACGACGACGCCGGCGATGGTGATGCGATACTGGTTCGGTTCCAGCGCCAGATTGTCCTTCACGCGGACCATCGGCACGACGAAGCCCAGTTCCTTCGACAGCTGGCGACGAATGCCGGTGATACGGGCCATGAGCGGCGCACCCTTGCGCTCGTCCACCAGGCTGATGAGACCATAGCCGATTTCGAGGCCCAGGACCGCGCCGTCCGATACATCGTCCCATTCGATGACGGCCGGATTGGGCGGCGGCGCGACGGGCGCGGGTTCGGCAGCCTTTTTCTGGCTGGCCTTGCGCAATTGCCAGGCGATGCCACCGGCGATCGCCGCGGCGGTCAGGATGATGATGTGCGGCATACCGGGCAGGACGCCCAGAAAGCCCAGGATCGCGGCGACCGGCACCCAGGCCTTGCCCGATCCGAACTGGCTGGCGACCTGGCCCGACAGATCCTGTTCGCTCTTGACGCGGGTGACGATGGACGCCGCCGCGATGGAGAGCAGGAGCGCGGGAATCTGGGCGACCAGCGCGTCGCCGATGGCGAGGATGACATAGGTTTGCGCGGCTTCGCCGATCGGCAGCTTATGGCTGACGACGCCCAGGATGATGCCGCCGACGATGTTGATCACCAGGATCAGGATGCCCGCGACCGCGTCACCCTTCACGAACTTGCTGGCACCGTCCATCGAGCCGTAGAAGTCGGCCTCGGTCGCGACTTCCTGACGGCGGATCTTGGCTTCTTCGGGCGTCATCAGGCCGGCGTTGAGGTCGGCGTCGATCGCCATCTGCTTGCCCGGCAAGGCATCCAGGGTGAAGCGGGCGGACACTTCGGACACGCGGCCCGCACCCTTGGTGATGACGACCAGGTTGATGATCATCAGGATCGCGAAGACGAAGATGCCCACGACATAGTCGCCGCCGATCAGGAAGTGACCGAAAGCTTCGATCACCTGCCCCGCGGCGTCCGATCCTTCATGGCCGGACACCAGCACGACGCGCGTCGACGCCACGTTGAGCGCAAGGCGCAGCAGGGTCGCGAACAGCAGCACCGTTGGGAAACTGGAGAAATCGAGCGGCTTGGCGGCGTTCAGCGCCACCATCAGCACGGCCAGCGAGATCATGATGTTGGTGATGAAGCCGATGTCCAGCATGACCGCCGGAACCGGCACCATCATGAACAGCACGACCATCAACGTCGCGAAAGGAAGCACGGCTCCCTTTGCGGCGCTCATCCAGATCTTCGCTTTGACTTGGGCAGGAGACATTGCGGCCGATTACCTTCCGAGGGTGGCAAGCATGAGATAGGCGAGGCGCGCCGTCTGCGGTTGCGGCTTGACCATGATATCAGGCTGCTCGCTGAGGCGCTGGGTTTCGATCCGCACATAATCGGCGGGCTGGACGGTCTTCGCGCCGGCAGGCAGCGATGCGTCGGCATATTGGACAGGGCCGCCCAGGCTATCGACGCCCTTTTGCAGCTTGGATGCGAAGCGGTCGCGGATTTCCGCGAAGCTGCGGGCATTGCCCTGCTTGTCGTAGAAGATGGAGCGGTTGGAGCGGGCGGCCGACGGGAACATCGACGCGGCGCTGGCGCCCGGCGCACGATCATGGACCGACAGGAATTTCGACGCGCCGCCGACGCCCAGGAAATGCGCCAGGTAGAGGTCGACCGGCTGAGCGTCCCGGCCAAGCTTCGATTCAAGATAGGCCTTGTTGTCGGCAGCATGTTCCGCCGCCATCACCGAGGCTGTTTCTGGATTCTTGCGCAGGTCGAGTATCTGCTTACGCAGGTCCGGATCGGCGACATAATAGCGGCCACCGCTTTGCTGAATCGCATTGGCGGCCCAGCCCAGACCATATTCGCCGCCATGCTTGTCGATGACGGCGAGCCAGCTCTGGTCAATGAACTGATAAAGGCCGGTGGCGGACGATGTGGCCGCGCGAGCCGTGGGATTGAGGCTCGATTCGATCTTGGCCTGCCCCAGCAAATAGGAGAAGTCGACACCAGTACGGCGGCTCGCCATCGCAATCGCGTTGGTCACGCGATTGCCCGTCGAACTTCCGGTTGCTGATATGTCTGCGAAAGCGGACACGACTAAAATCCTCACTTGCTAGCGAGGATATTAGAGCAATGTTTGTGCCAAGATTTGGTTAACGCGGGTAAGGGATTCGTGCTCTGAAACGAAAAACGGCGCCCGAAGGCGCCGCTTTAGCCGAAAGTCGTAATATTTTTCAGCGGCCGTAGGTCAGCGGCGCGGCCTGCGCGCCGTGGGCAGCAAGAATGGCAAGGCGCTGTTGCGCATGATCGGCCAGCAGCTTGACGCGCATGCGGGCACTGTCGATCAGCGGCATCATCACGCTCAACCGTTCCAAGACAGCCGGGTCGGAACGCCAGGCGCCGATCGCGCGAACGGACGAGGCCGCGCGACTGACACGATTGCTGGCAAGTTCGATCGCGGCGGCATCAGTGCCGTCGAGCACATCGCGAAGATCCTCGAACGCATCGAACAGATCATCCAGCGCGGCCAAACCCAGCGGCATGACTATATCCTTTATCAGGCCGCCGACAGGTCGAGTGCGATCATGCGCTCGGCAATGGCGGACGGGTTTACCGGGTAATTGCCCGATGCAATGGCCGATTTGATGGCCGCGATACGGTCCATGTCGACCGGGGCGCCTTCGGCGGCCATGCGCGCGGCAGGGCTGCTCGACGTAGCGGCGGTGGCGGCCGTGGTCGATCCGGTGGTGGCAGTTGCGCGCGTCTTTGTGCCTTCCCGCAGGCGGGAAGCCTCAATGGCGGCGCTGATATTCTGGCCCACAGACTTGATCATTGGAAAATCCTTCACTCGTCCCTACTGACTATAACGGACAAGTTCAAAAATCATTAAATCCCGGAACGCGCACAACGCCCATTTCTACGACCTGGGCGAAAATCGGTGCGCTTTTCCTGTCTTCACGCACGCGAATCGTCTCGCCCATGGCGCCATCCTCATCCGCTACCATCATGCGCGACACGCTGAAAGCGGCGTTGCCGGCCATCAATTGCACCGGATCACCCTTGCGCACGACCGCTTCCTTCGCGACGGCGGGCGCCGGGCGGGTGAAGCGATTGGCGGCACCATAGGTAGAGGCGGTCCGGGGCAGCAGGCCGGAGGCAGCAGCGGCCGATCCGGCGACCAGCGGCACGCGGATACGCCAGTTCAGAGCATCGCACTTCACCATTGCGGCACCGAAGATCGGCCCTTCCACGCTGGGGATGGTCGGGCAGGCGGCCAGACGCAGGCGGCGATCGACCGGCGCGGCGGGACCGCCCGGTTCACCCAAATTAGCGCCGACGGTCATCGCCACCAGCGAATCGATGCGGTCGAGATTCTCGAATTTCTGGCTTCCCTGCGCCTGGGCCATCGCGGGCGATGCGCCCATCAGCGCGGCGGCAGCGAGGAAGAGGGCGGAAAATCGGAACACGGCATGTCTCCTGACGGAAATACGGTCTTGTCAGGATTTCAGCAATTTTCGTGCCAAATATGATTAACGACCAGCCGCGATATGGATCAGCTGCCCCTGCCCTGCCCGGCCATCCCCCTGATCAAGGCCGCGAATGCGCAACCTGTCCTGAGCGATGCCGTCCATGCGCAAGGCGCGTGCGACAGCCCCCAGACGGGCGGCGGCCAGATCCCAATCGTCGAAGCGCTGCTGGCCCCGGTCAGACCCTTCGCTACGGATTTCCAGCCCGCCCGGCGCCTGCGCAAAGCGCTTCGCCAC
>JAGVJS010000202.1 GCA_020051025.1 Sphingobium sp.
CAAGGGCGGCGGCGGCCGTGCCGACATGGCGCAGGGTGGCGGACCCGACGGCGACAAGGCGCAGGCCGCGATCGAAGCGGTCAAGGCTGCGCTGGCCAGCGTTCCGGCATAAGCGGGAAGGGCGGCGTCGATGTTGACGCCGCCGACCCATCATGTTGCGGCTATTCCTGACATCATTTTTGCTGCTGGCACCGGTTGCCGCACAAGCTGCCGGTGCGGTAACGATCACCTCGCCGCAACCGCTGCCTGCGGCGCATGACCGCGCCCGCCTGTTTCTGGGCGGCAGCATCGACATGGGCAAGGCGACCGACTGGCAGCGCGAGATGATCGCGGCGCTGGCCGACGAAGAAGTCGCCATCCTCAATCCCCGCCGGCCCGACTGGAACCCGGCCTGGAAGCCCGAAGCGAGCGACCCCAATTTCCGCACCCAGGTGGAATGGGAACTGGCCGCGCTCGACAGCGCGGACATCATCATCCTCTATTTCGCGCCGGGATCGCAAAGTCCGGTCAGCCTGCTCGAAATGGGGCTGCACGCCCGGTCGGGGAAGCTCATCATCTTCTGCCCGGACGGCTTCTGGCGGAAGGGCAATGTGGATATCACGGCGGCGCGTTATGGCGCGAAGCAGGTTTCGTCCTTCGATGAATTGCTGCGCGAGGTTCGCAGCCGAATCGCGGCTGTCAATCGCCGTCTCGATTGACCCTTTGGCTTGGGTTAGTGTCGCGTCATGACCATCGATCTTCCTGCGCTCCTGACTGACATCACTGCCGCCATGGTCGCCACCGACGATCGCGGCACCGTCGCCAGCTACATTCCCGAACTGGCAAAGGTCGATCCCGCGCAATTCGGCATCGCCATCGCGACGGCGGACGGGCGGATGCTGACCGGGGGCGACGCGAACACGGGCTTTTCGATCCAGTCCATATCCAAGGTCTTTGCGCTCACGCTGGCGCTGGGCAAGGTCGGCGACCAGCTATGGGCGCGGGTCGGGCGGGAGCCATCGGGCAACGCCTTCAACTCCATCACGCAGTTGGAGCGGGAGGAGGGCATCCCGCGCAATCCCTTCATCAACGCCGGCGCCATCGTCGTGTCCGACGTGAATCTGGGCGGCCATCAGCCGCGCGTGGCGATCGGCGAAATGCTGCGCTTCATGCGCTATCTGGCCGGGGATGACAGCATTGCGATCAATGAGGATGTCGCCGCGTCCGAAACCGCGACCGGCTTTCGCAACATGGCGCTCGCCAACTATATGCGCGCGTTCAACAATGTCAGGCATCCGGTCGATCTGGTGCTGGGCAGCTATTTCCACCAATGCGCGATCGAGATGAGCTGCCGCCAACTGGCGCTCGCCGGCCGCTATCTCATGCTGGATGGGCGGCATCCTGACGGGGGCAGGGTGGTATCGCCCAGCCGTGCGCGCCGCATCAACGCGCTGATGCTGACCTGCGGCCATTATGATGCGTCGGGCGACTTCGCCTTTCGCGTCGGCATCCCCGGCAAGTCGGGCGTGGGCGGCGGCATCCTCGCCATCGTGCCCGGCCGCGCCTCGATCGCGGTCTGGTCGCCAGGCCTCAATGACAGCGGCAACAGTCAGTTGGGCACGCAGGCGCTGGAAATGCTGGCGCGCCGCACTGGATGGTCGGTGTTCAGTCCGCCCGAAGAGGGGGATTAAGGCACTTCATCCGCGCGCAGGCGGCGCAGCTTGGGCGCCGTTTCCATCTGCGCCGCTTCCTTGATCCCGACGCGCAGATCCTCGCGCGTCTGGTGGATCGACGCGATCACCGGTCCCATCGCGATCCCCAGGTCGACCAGCGCCGTTTCTGCCAGTTGCAGCGAGCTTTCCAGCGTCTCGGGCACCGCATCGCTGGCTCCGGCCTTGTAGAGTTGCGCCGCATGATCGGTGTCGCGTGCGCGCGCGATGATCGGCAGGTCGGGCACCCATCCGCGCACCCGCTTGGTCACGCGTACCGACAGCACCGGATCGTCCATCGTCAGGATCAACGCGCGGGCATGGCCCAGACGCAGCCGGTCCAGCATCTCCGCGCGCGCCACATCGCCGAACAGGATAGGATAGCCCAGCCGCCGCGCCTCCGCGACGACGTCCGGGTCCGATTCGACGACGATGAAGCGCTGCTTATGGGTCTTGAGCAGGTCGCACACCATCCGTCCGACCCGGCCGAAGCCAATGACGACAGCCGCTGCTTCGGTGTGTTCCTCCGTCGCCTCGGCCACTTCCTCGCCCAACGCCATTTCCAGCCGACGGGCGATATCGTGACCGATCCGCGCCAGCAACGGGGTTATGGTGAGGCCAATGGCCGTTACAATCTGCCAGAAGGCGGCGGTAGAGGGCAGGATCAACTGCGCGGCCGCCGCCGCCGACAACACGATCAGAGTGGTTTCCGACGGGCTGGACATCAGTACGCCGACCTCCAGCGCTACGCCCTTGCGCGCGCCTGAGAAGTACAGCAACCCTGCCGTCACCAGCGTCTTGACCAGCACCACGCCAACAACCGCCATCAACAGGCTGGGCCAGTTGGCCAGGATGACCCGAATATCCAGACTCATGCCCACGGTGATCAGGAACACGCCCAGCGCCAGCCCCTTGAACGGGGCGGTCATCACCTCGACCTCGCTATGATAGTCGGTCTCGGCGATCAGCAGGCCGGCCAGCAGCGCGCCGACGATCGGCGACAGCCCGGCGATCGACGTCGCCAGGCTGGAGACGATCACCACCAGCAGGCTGGCGGCCAGAAACACTTCAGGGCTTTTGGTTCGCGCCGCCTGGCTGAACATATGGGGTAGAAAGATGCGGCCCAGCACCAGCATCACAGCGATGGTGATGCCGCCCTTCATCAGCGTATTGGCCATTTCACCCCAGGCGCCGTCCGGGCTGGCCGCGACGGAGGGAGCAAGCGCGCCCAGCATGAAGATGATCGGGACCAGCGCCAGATCTTCGAACAGCAGCATGGAAAAGGCTGCGCGCCCGACTGCGCTCTGCGTGCCGACCATGGGGAGCACAACGGCGGTGGAAGACAGCGCCAGCGCCAGCCCCAGTCCGATCGCGCCCGCTGTCGGCTGGCCCAGAAAATAAAGGCCCATGGCGATCAGCAGCGCGCCGCCGATCAGTTCCGCCGCGCCGACGCCGAACACTTGCGTGCGCATTGTCCATAATCGCCGGAAGCTCAGTTCCAGCCCGATAGAGAAGAGCAATAATATGACACCGAGTTCCGCAAAGGGTTCGATCGCGGCTCGGTTCGATATAGTGACATGAAAAAGCCAGGGATATTGATCGACCAGAGATCCCAGGCCCGCCGGTCCGACCGCCAGTCCGACCAGGATGAAGCCGATCACCGGGCTGATGCGAAAACGGGCAAATCCCGGAATGACGAGCCCCGCTGCGCCCAGAATGACCAGAGAATCGCTAAAGCTGTTGGGATTGATTGCGCCGGCCATGCCTGCATCATTGCGGCAACCGGTCGCAATTTCCAGTCCTGTGACAGGAAAAACCTGTCATCTTCGCTGGTGCGGACGATGGGACTTGAACCCATATTCCCGGGGGGAGGCGGATTTTAAGTCCGCTGCGTCTACCGATTTCGCCACGTCCGCATAACTGCTTCGCACAGCTGCCTCTCCAGTGGCGACTGGCAGGCGACAGGTCAAGGGCGATCAAGCATCGGCCCGATCGCCTTCAACCAAATCGCCGTCGGCAGCAATGGGTTCGCTGGGTCAGGCGTCCTTGCCGTTCAGCCGTTCCCGCATTTCCTTGCCTGGCTTGAAGTAGGGGACGCGCTTGGCGTCCACCGGCACCTGTTCGCCAGTCCGCGGGTTGCGCCCGGTGCGTGCATCGCGTGCGCGAGTGGTGAATGCGCCGAAACCGCGCAATTCGACACGGCCGCCTGTAGACAGTCGGTCGACAATCTCCCGGAAGAAAAGATCGACGATCTTTTCTACTTCCGGCAAGCTCAGACCGGGATTTTCCTCGGCCAGTTTCTGGATCAGTTCCGAACGGATCATTGGATCTCCAGCGCCCCTCTGCTGTGCCCCTGCGCCGTTATAGATAATCTGCAAGGCGTTGACAATCGGGCAACAAGGCAGTCGTTACGTTTCCATAAGGATGATTTGATCAGGAGCATGAAAAAGCCCGCCGAACAGAAGTTCGGCGGGCTTTTTCTTTTCCGTAGCGAAAAAGGACTTAGCCTTCGCTCTTCGCCTTGAGCGCTTCGCCCAGAATGTCGCCCAGCGACGCGCCGCTGTCGGACGAGCCATACTGCGCCACAGCCTGCTTTTCTTCGGCGATCTGCATTGCCTTGACCGAGAAGGTCGGCTTCTTGGCGCGGTCGAAACCGGTCACCATGGCGTCGAACTTCTGACCGATCTGGAAGCGTTCCGAACGCTGTTCGTCGCGGTCGCGGCCCAGGTCGCTGCGCTTGATGAAGCCGGTGGCGCCATCTTCGCCAGCCTGGACTTCCAGACCGCCGTCGCGGACTTCAAGAACGGTCACGGTGACGATCGCGTTCTTGTTGAGGCCAGCAGCAGCAGCAGTGGTGCCGCCAGCAGCCGGGCCGCCACGTTCCAGCTGCTTCATGCCGAGGCTGATGCGTTCCTTCTCGACGTCGATGTCCAGAACGACGGCCGAAACCGTCTCGCCCTTGCGGTGCAGCGCCAGCGCGTCTTCGCCCGAAATGCCCCATGCGATGTCCGACATGTGGACCATGCCGTCCACGTCGCCGTCCAGGCCGATGAACAGACCGAATTCGGTCGCATTCTTGACTTCGCCTTCGACGGTCGAACCGATCGGGTGACGTTCTGCGAACGAATCCCACGGGTTCGACTGGGCCTGCTTGAGGCCAAGCGAGATGCGGCGCTTTTCGGGATCGACTTCCAGAACCAGAACTTCGACTTCCTGGCTGGTCGAAACGATCTTGCCGGGGTGGACGTTCTTCTTGGTCCAGGACATTTCCGAAACATGGACCAGGCCTTCGATGCCGGCTTCCAGTTCGACGAACGCACCATATTCGGTGATGTTCGTGACGCGGCCCGACAGCTTGGCGCCGACGGGGTACTTGGCGCTGGCGCCTTCCCACGGATCGCTTTCCAGCTGCTTCATGCCGAGCGAAATGCGCTGCGTGTCGCGGTTGATGCGGATGATCTGAACGCGGACGGTGTCGCCGATGTTGATCATCTCGTTCGGGTGGTTGATGCGCTTGTACGACAGGTCGGTGACGTGCAGCAGGCCATCGATGCCGCCCAGATCAACGAACGCACCATAATCGGTGATGTTCTTGACGACGCCTTCGATGATCTGACCTTCGGCCAGCGTCTGGATGAGGCCGCTGCGCTGTTCGGCGCGCGTTTCTTCCAGGATGGCGCGACGCGACACGACGATGTTGCCGCGGCGACGATCCATCTTCAGGATCTGGAAGGGCTGCGGAATGTCCATCAGCGGGGTGACGTCGCGAACCGGGCGGATATCGACCTGCGAACCGGGCAGGAACGCCACGGCGCCGTCCAGATCGACGGTGAAGCCACCCTTGACGCGGCCGAAGATGACGCCTTCGACGCGGGCGCTCTCGGTGAACTCGCTTTCCAGCTTGTCCCAGGCGGCTTCGCGGCGGGCGCGGTCACGCGACAGCATGGCTTCGCCATGGGCGTTTTCGACGCGGTCGACATAGACTTCGACTTCGTCGCCGACCTTCAGGTCAGCCTTCTGGCCCGGCGCAGCGAATTCGCGCAGCGGCACGCGGCCTTCGGACTTCAGGCCTACGTCGATGACGGCCAGGTCGTTTTCGATGGCGGTAACGGTGCCCTTGACGACGCGGCCTTCGAAACCGCCGTCTTCACCACCGAGAGAATCATTGAGAAGCGCGGCGAAATCGTCGCGCGAGGGGAATGCCGTAGAGGCCATGGTTGGTCCTTCACTCATCATTGCTGGCCAATCGGTTGTGTCCGATGGTCTTTGGCCAAACCACGCGCAGGACCGAATATCCGGCGCGTATCCAACAGGTTACAGCCGTGAAACGCGCAGGCTTTGATAAGCGAAAAGGGCGCCCGGAATATCCGCGCGCCTTATCGGGTCATCCCTCAGGGGCGACCTTCAAGCTGTGCGTCCACAAGCGCAATGGCCCGCTGGACGGCGGCGTCTATAGTCAAATCGCTGGTATCTAGCAAGTCCGCGCCATCGGCGACCTTGAGCGGCGCATGATCGCGGCTCATGTCGCGGGTGTCACGGGCCTGAATGTCGGCGACAAGCGAGTCCATGTCGGGGTGTCCGCCATGGCTCAGCGCATCTTTGAACCGGCGTTCTGCCCGTACCTGCACGCTGGCGGTGACGAAGATCTTTGCGTCGGCGTCCGGCGCGATGAC
Source organism: Sphingobium sp. (assembly GCA_020051025.1). Lineage (GTDB taxonomy): Bacteria > Pseudomonadota > Alphaproteobacteria > Sphingomonadales > Sphingomonadaceae > Sphingobium. The sequence goes on from JAGVJS010000202.1 coordinate 6,362, forward strand.
GGTGGCGATATCGCGCCCGTCCAAGATCGCGCCGCCCGGCTGCGTGGCGAAATCGCGCTGCCGCTGGACCAGCGCATCACGCACGCTCTGATGCACCGACACCCGGGATGCCAGACTGCCCACCGCTTCGCTGCGCAGCGCCGGATCGGCCAGGATCGCATCATCGAACCCGGTGGCGGCGAGTGCGTCCGCCTCATGATCCGGGTCGCCACCGGCTTTCAGCACGGACAGGCCCACGGCGCGATACAGCAGGCCGGTGTCCAGCACCGGCAGGCCATAATGACGCCCCAACGCTTTGGCGATGGTGCCCTTCCCCGAAGCGGCGGGTCCATCCACGGCGATGATCATGCGATGGCTCCCAGCGTCTGGAGCAGCGGCAGGAAGGTCGGGAAGCTGGTCGCCACCGGGCGCATGTCGTCGATAGTGACGCCGTCCTTCGACACCAGCCCCGCCACGGCAAAGCTCATCGCGATGCGATGGTCCAGCTTGGTCGCGATCGGCCCGCCGCCCGGCAGCAAAGCGCCGCCGCTACCCTCGATAATGATGCCGTCTTCCAGTTCCTCCACGGTCACGCCAATCGCGCGCAGACCTTCGGCCATGGTGGCGATCCGATCGGATTCCTTGACGCGCAGTTCCTCCAGGCCCCGGAAGATGCTGCGTCCTTCTGCGAAGGCCGCTGCGATGAAGGCGACGGGATATTCGTCGATCATGCTGGGCGCACGCGCCGGATCAGGCTCCACACCCTTCAGCGCCGATGCGGTGACGATCAGGTCGCCGACCGGCTCGCCGCCGACTTCGCGGGCGTTCACCACTTCGATCGACCCGCCCATTTCGCGCAGCAGGTCGATCAGACCCGCGCGTGTGTCGTTCAGCCCCACATTGGCGATCGTCACCTGCGACCCCGGCACCAGTAGCGCTGCGACCATGGGGAAGGCGGCGGAAGACGGGTCGCCCGGCACCACGATATTCTGTGGCTTCAATTCCGCTTCACCGACCAGTGTGATGATGCGCGTGCCGTCCGCCTGCACCTCGACCTTCAGCTCTGCGCCGAAACCCCTGAGCATGCGTTCGCTGTGATCGCGAGTCGGGATCGGTTCGACGACGCGGGTGATGCCCGGCGTGTTGAGGCCGGCCAGCAGGATCGCCGACTTCACCTGCGCCGACGCGACGGGCAGGGTGTAATCCAGCGGCACGGCGGGGCAGGCGCCTTTCATGGTGAGCGGCAGGCGATCGCCCGGACTGGTGGTGAAACTGGCGCCGGTCCGCGACAGCGGCTGCGTCACCCGCGCCATCGGCCGCTTGCTGAGTGATGCGTCGCCGGTGAAAGTCGCGGTCAGATCATGGCTGGCGAGCAGGCCCATCAGCAGGCGGGTTGACGTGCCGCTATTGCCCATGTCCAGCGCCGTTTCGGGCTGGAGCAGGCCGCCCACGCCCACGCCATGGATATGCCACACGCCGTCTTCGTCGCGTTCGATGGTCGCGCCCATGGCGCGCATCGCGGCGGCGGTCGCCAGCACATCCTCGCCTTCCAGCAGGCCTTCGACACGGCTTTCGCCAATGGCCAGCGCCGACAGCATCAGCGACCGGTGGGAAATGCTCTTGTCGCCCGGCACGGTGACGCTGCCCGCCAAAGCGGGCGCGGCGGTGAAGGTGCGGGGGGTGGCTTGATCGTTATGCTGGGTCACGGGCTATCCGTTGTCATGGAACCGAAAAAATGCGAGCGGCTTTTGACAGCGCGGTTTCGCTATGGCAAGGCGCCCGACGTTTCGCGGGCAACATGCGTTGCGCCGCGTGATTTCTGTTTTGAGCATCGAAGAAGGAACAGGCCGGACATGGTGAAGGCTGAATGGGGCACGAAGCGGACCTGCCCGAAATGCGCGACTCGCTTCTATGACCTGGGCAAGGATGACCCGGTAACCTGCATCAATTGCGGCAGTGCCTGGGAACCGGAACCGGTGCTGAAGTCGAAGCAGCCGCTGCCTTATGAGGAAGCGCCCAAGAAGGTGATCGAGACCGCCGACGGCGAGCTGGAATCGGCTGATGACGATCTGGACATCGACGTCGATGACGACGGCGATTCGCCGGATAATGACGTCGATCTGGGCGGCGATGACGACCTGGGCGTCGACGCTGGCAACGACGACGACAACGACGACAATTAATTGAAATTTCTGCTTGCCAACGGGGTCGGACGACCCTAGAGGCAGCGACCTCCGAAGCGCCGGACCCAAGCGGCGCTTCACTGGTACGGGGCCTTAGCTCAGCTGGGAGAGCGCCTGCATGGCATGCAGGAGGTCAGCGGTTCGATCCCGCTAGGCTCCACCATTTCGCCTTCGGCGAAATATCATATGTGACCAACGGCATAGCCGGACATGGTCCGACCAAAGGGTTGCGGCGATGCCGCGACAGGATGGGGCCTTAGCTCAGCTGGGAGAGCGCCTGCATGGCATGCAGGAGGTCAGCGGTTCGATCCCGCTAGGCTCCACCAATTTCCGTAATCCAGCGCGACGGCTTAGGCCTCTTCAACATGGCGATCGCCATGGGCTTTCCTGGCATGAGCCGGGCTTTCGGCTTCTGTGATATCGGACGGGTTATCACGGCTCTATCGCAGCGGCGGCTAACGACCAGAAATTGCCGGTCGAGCCATCGATTGCATTTCCAAATTGCCGACATAGTGCTGGGCGCTACAATACCTCGGATGAAGGACACGATCATCGGCTTCGTTGCGCTATTCGGCAGCGCGATCTTCGCTTGGCATCTAATCGCCGGATGGAAATCGGGAGACATGGATGTCCCCGTTACGAGTTTTGTTCATGGCCATCGGGTTAACAGCCCCGCCCTGTTTTGGTTTTGCGCCTTTTATAACGTGATGTTCCTGATGGGCGGGGTCTTCATCCTCGGCAATTCGCTTGGGCTATATCGTCTGTAATTCCTCAATTTCGCTTGTTAAACGACAGTCCGCTCCCCACCCAACTCAGCCATCAAGGCAACGTCGCCGGCCGTTCACACCAGGCTGACGAAGCTGTCCATCACCCGCTTGCGGCCGGCCGTCTCGAAATCGATCTCCAGCTTGTTGCCTTCGATCTCCGCGACGGTGCCATAGCCGAATTTCTGGTGAAACACGCGCAGGCCCACGCTCATGTCGCTACGCCCCTTGTTGCCCAGCGACACGGCCGACGCCCGCGCTTCCACGATCCGCACCGGCTCCTTGCTGAACTGACCGGTCGATTGCGCCCGTTGCCAGCCCGGCCCGCGCCCTGATCCGCGCGCGACATCGGCGAAGGGATCGTCCCGTTCCGACCAGTTGGCCCGCCACAGCGACGCGCCACCTGACATGCTGCTTTCCGATTCGACATGCTCGGGCGGCAATTCGCCGACGAATCGCGACGGGATGCTGCTGGTCCACTGGCCGTAGATGCGGCGGTTGGCGGCATGCAGGATGGTGCAGCGCTTGCGCGCCCGCGTGATCGCCACATAGGCTAGCCGTCGTTCCTCCTCCAGGCTGTTCAAACCGCCTTCGTCCAGTGCGCGCTGCGACGGAAAGATGCCTTCCTCCCAGCCCGCCAGGAACACCGTGTCGAACTCCAGCCCCTTGGCGGCGTGGATGGTCATGATCGTGACCTTGCGCTCGTCCCGCTGCGCCTCATTGTCCATGACGAGGCTGACATGCTCCAGGAAGGCGCCCAGCGTCTCATATTCTTCCATCGCCCGCGCCAGTTCGGACAGGTTTTCCAGTCGCCCCGCGCTTTCGGTCGTGCGCTCGGCCTGCAACATCGCGGTATAGCCGCTCTCGTCCAATATCTGCCGCGCCAGCTCCGCATGGGGCAATTGCGCCGCCCGGTCCCGCCACCGCGCCAGATCGCCCACGAAATTGCCCAGCGACCGCCGCGCCTGCGGTGTCAGTTCGTCGGTATCGAGTATCCGCGCCGCCGCCAGCGTCAGCGGAATGCCCTCCGCCCGCGCCAGCCGGTGCAACTTCTCCACCGCCTTGTCGCCCAGGCCCCGCTTGGGCACGTTCACGATCCGCTCGAACGCCAGATCGTCGGCCGGCTGGTTCACCAGCCGCAGATAGGCGAGCGCATCGCGGATTTCCGCCCGCTCATAGAATCGAAAACCGCCCACGATTCGATAGGGCAGGCCGATCTGGATGAACCGGTCTTCAAACTCGCGAGTTTGGTGCTGGGCGCGGACGAGAATCGCCACCTCATCCAATGACCCGCCCTTGCGCTGCACCGATTCGATTTCGTCGCCAATGCGCCGGGCCTCCTCCGGCCCGTCCCAAACGCCGACCACCTGCACCTTTTCGCCGACGTCAATGTCGGTCCACAGCGTCTTGCCCAGGCGATTGCCATTTTCCGCAATTACCCCCGACGCCGCGCCCAATATATGCGGCGTGGAGCGATAATTCTGTTCCAGCCGGATGATGGTCGCGCCCGGAAAATCCTTCTCGAACCGCAGGATATTCGCCACCTCTGCGCCGCGCCATGAATAGATGGACTGGTCGTCATCGCCCACGCAGCAGATATTCTTGCGCGTCTGGGCCAGTAGCCGCAGCCACAGATATTGGCTGCTATTGGTGTCCTGATATTCGTCCACCATGATGTAGCGGAAGCGCTGCTGATATTGCTCCAGCACGTCGCGATGCGTCTTCAAAATTGTCAGAGTATGCAGCAGCAAGTCACCGAAATCACAGGCATTTACATCGCGCAACCGTGCCTGATATGCCGCGTAGAGTTTCTGCCCCTTGCCATGGGCATAACCTTCCGCTTCGCCCGCGCCGACATCGGCGGGTGTCCATCCCTTATTCTTCCACTGGTCGATCAGGCCCGCCAGCTGCCGCACCGGCCAGCGCTTCTCGTCAATCCCCTCCGCCTGCACCAGCTGCTTGAGCAGCCGCAACTGGTCGTCGGTGTCGAGGATGGTGAAATTGGATTGCAGCCCGACCAGTTCGGCATGACGGCGCAGCATCTTGGCGGCGATCGCATGGAAGGTGCCGAGCCAGGGCATGCCCTCCACCGCGTCGCCGATCATCCGGCCGACGCGCGCGCGCATTTCCCGCGCCGCCTTGTTGGTGAAAGTCACGGCCAGGATTTCGGACGGCCAGGCGCGCTTGGTTGAGATCGGAAGAGCACA
>JAGVJS010000112.1 GCA_020051025.1 Sphingobium sp.
CGTCATGGTGGACACGATTTCCAGACTCTCGCGCGTTGCCGCGTCGATCGCGACATGACCGCCGCTCGTCTTGCGCAACGGCGGGGCGAGGAAGGGCAGCGTGCCCTTGCCTGCATGGTCGAGATAGGCGATCAGCCCACCCATCGCCGCCAGTTCGGCCCGCCCGAACTGGCCGAACCCGTCCAGCGTCGCTACGGCGAACAAGCGTTTGAGCGCATCCTCGGCCCGGCTGCTGGAAAAGGCGGCCCTGTCGAACGGGTGCATGTCCGCCACCGCGATGCCCGATCCCTCGGCCACCACCACTTCGCTCGGCCGCAACCGCGCCAGTTCGGCGGGCAGGTCGCCCATCGGGCAGGTCATCGTCTCGAACCGGCCGGTCGAGATATCGGCGGCGGCGATGCCGATCTCGCCCGATCCTTCCCCGCCCACCTGCGCCAGCGCGACCAGCATATTGTCGCGTCGGCTGTCGAGTAGAGTCTCTTCGGTCAGCGTCCCGGCGGTGACGTAACGCACGATTGCCCGCGCCACTAACGTCTTGCCGCCCCGCGCCTTGGCCTGGGCCGGTGTTTCGGTCTGTTCGGCGATGGCGACGCGATGCCCGCCCTTGATCAGCCGCGCCAGATAGCCCTCGGCGCTATGGACCGGCACGCCGCACATCGGGATCGGCTGGCCCCCATGCTCACCCCGGCTGGTCAGGGCAATGTCCAGCGTCGCCGCCGCCATTTTCGCGTCATCGAAGAACAGTTCGAAAAAGTCGCCCATACGGTAGAAAAGCAGGCAATCCTGCGCCTCGGCCTTGAGCGTCAGATATTGCGCCATCATCGGCGTGGGGGCTGTGATATCGGTGTTGGAAGCCATGCGCAGGGCGATAGCCTGATCCCGAAGCTGAAACCAGAGCTTCGCAGAAAGGCAGGAAAATTGCGCTTCTCGCACTTGCCCACACGATAATGTTACCGCTAGGGCCAGCTTATTGTTCCATTATATGGGTGCTCGCGATGTCCGATAGATCGAATGTGGAATTTTCCGAGCGCGAGGCGCTGTTCTTCCATTCGACCGGCCGCCCCGGCAAGATCGAGATCATCGCGTCCAAGCCGATGGCGACCCAGCGTGATTTGTCGCTCGCTTATTCCCCCGGCGTCGCCGTGCCGGTGCGCGCCATCGCCGCCGATCCGGCGACCGCCTATGACTATACCGCCAAGGGCAATCTGGTCGCGGTCATCTCCAACGGCACGGCGATTCTGGGCCTCGGCAATCTCGGCGCGCTCGCGTCCAAGCCGGTGATGGAGGGCAAGGCCGTCCTCTTCAAGCGCTTCGCCGACGTCGACAGCATCGATATCGAACTCAAGACCGAGGATGTAGATCGCTTCATCGACGCGGTCGAACTGATGGAACCCAGCTTCGGTGGCATCAACCTTGAAGATATCAAGGCGCCCGAATGCTTCGTCATCGAGACGACGCTGAAGGAGCGGATGAACATCCCGGTCTTCCATGACGACCAGCATGGCACTGCGATCATCGCGGCGGCGGGTGTCATCAACGCCGCGCTGCTGACCGGGCGGGACATGAAAACGATGAAGGTCGTCGTGAACGGCGCGGGCGCGGCGTCGATCAGTTGCACCGAGCTGATCAAGGCGCTCGGCGTCCCCAACGACAATGTGATCATGTGCGACAGCAAGGGCGTCATCTATCAGGGCCGCACCGAGGGCATGAACCAGTGGAAGTCGGCCCATGCAGTCAAGACCGACGCCCGCACCCTGACCGAAGCGGTCAAGGGCGCAGACGTCTTCCTCGGCCTCTCGGTCGCCGGCGCCATGTCGCAGGATATGGTGAAGTCGATGGCCGCTAACCCGATCATCTTCGCCATGGCCAATCCCGACCCGGAAATCCTGCCGCCTGATGCCCATGCGGTCCGCCCCGACGCGATCGTCGCCACCGGCCGGTCGGACTTCCCGAATCAGGTCAATAATGTCCTGGGCTTCCCCTTCATCTTCCGTGGCGCGCTCGATGTGTGGGCGACCGGCATCAATGAGGCGATGAAGCTGGCGGCGGCTAAGGCGATTGCCGAACTGGCGCGCGAACAGGTGCCGGAGGAAGTGGCCAAGGCCTATGGCCGCGCCCACAGCTTCGGCCCGGACTATATCATCCCCGCCCCCTTCGACCCGCGCCTGATGGAGGTGGTGCCCGCCGCCGTGGCGAAGGCCGCGATGGAAACCGGCGTCGCGCAAAAGCCGATCGAGGACATGGCCGCCTATCGCCAGTCGCTCAAGGGCCGGCTCAACCCCACCACCTCGGTCCTCACCAGTGCCTATGAGATCGCCAAGGCCAATCCCAAGCGTGTCGTCTTTGCCGAAGCGGAAGAGGAAGTGGTGCTGCGCGCTGCCATCCAGTTCCGCGAGCTGGGCTATGGCATCCCGGTGCTGGTTGGCCGCGACAATGTCGTCGACAAGCTGAAAGCGCTCGGCGTGCGCGACCCCGAAAGTTTCGAGCTGCACAACAGCGTCAATTCGCCACTGGTGCCCGACATGGTTGACCTGCTCTATGCCCGCCTCCAGCGGCGTGGCTATCTCCGCCGCGATTGCGAGCGCATGGTCAATCGCGATCGCCACATTTTCGGCACGCTGTTGGTGAAGATGGGCGTGGCTGATGCGATGATCACCGGCATGACCCGCCCCTATGGCCAGACGCTGCGCGAAGTGAAGCGCGTCATGGACCCGGCGCCCGGCCGCACCCCCTTCGGCATCCATGTCATGGTGACGAAGGACAAGACCGTTTTTCTGGCCGACACCACCGTGCATGAACGCCCCTCGGCCGCCGAACTGGCCGATATTGCGGAAGGCACGGTCGCCGTCGCGCGCCGTATGGGCCATGACCCGCGCGTCGCCTTCCTCTCTTACTCCAATTTCGGCAACCCGCCCGGCGCCTTCCTCGACAATGTCCGCGACGCGGTGAAGCTGCTCGACGAACGGGCGGTCGATTTCGAATATGAAGGCGAAATGACGCCCGACGCCGCGCTCAACCCGACCGTCATGAAGAATTACCCCTTCAGCCGCCTGTCCGGCCCGGCCAATGTGCTGGTCATGCCCGGCCTGCAATCGGCGAATATCTCAGCTAAGCTGCTGCGCGAACTGGGCGGCACGACGATGATCGGTCCGCTGCTGGTCGGCATGGAAAAATCGGTGCAGATCGCCACCATGTCCTCCAACGCATCGGAACTGCTGACGCTGGCGGTTCTTGCCGCCGGCGGCGTCGCGCTCTGATCGGTCGCGGGCCATCGGCTGAGATTTTATCGTCGGTGGCCCGCGCTTTATCATTTGCTTGGCGCCCATTCTGCGCGAGAGGGGGAGGCATGAACCGTCTCGGGAGCAAGGCATGAGCGTGGCCAGTTTCGACAATGCGACTTTTCGTCGGGTGCTGGGCCATTACCCCACCGGCGTCTGCGTCGTGACTGCGGTGGAGGCGGACGGCACGCCGGTCGGCATGGTCGTCGGCTCCTTCACTTCGGTGTCGCTCGACCCGCCGCTGGTCGCCTTCTTCCCGGCCAAAAGCTCGGGCAGCTGGCCACGCTTGCAGGCGGTCGGCAAATTCTGCGTCAATGTGCTGGCCAGCGACCAGTTGCCGCTCTGCCGACAGATTGCCGGCCCCGGCCCGGACAAGTTTGCCGGCCTGTCCCACCGCGTCTCGGCCAATGGCTCGCCGATCCTGGACGATGTCGTCGCCTGGATCGACTGCACGCTCGACGCCGTGCATGAAGCGGGCGACCATTATATCGTGCTCGGCCGGGTGATCGCGCTGGAAGTCGATCGTCCGGGCAGTCCGCTGCTCTTCTTCCAGGGTAATTACGGGGAATTTGCGCTGCTGGAATGAAGGGGGCGCGGCGGGGGCGTGGTCTTCAGGAGATAGCAAGGTTCAGGGGGGCATATTTCGGTGGAAATTCCTATCGGACATGCAGGGGAAATATTACCCCTCCTTAATGCAGATCATCTATCGCCCTTTTTTTGAGGCTTTGCCTGTTGCCCCCGGACCGGACCCCCGCATGACCGCGTTGCTGATCACCGTCGATACCGAACTCTCCGCTTCGCTGCACCAGCGCGGCATGAGTCTGGCCGACAATGTCGACCGGTCGATCTGGGCGCGGACGCCGGCTGGCGCCTTCGGCATCGGCTGGCAGATGGACCTGCTCGACCGCCATGGCCTCAAGGGCGTCTTCTTTCTCGATCCCATGCCGGCACTGGTCCATGGCGCGGATTTCCTGACCCCGATCGTCGGCGCCATCGTCGCGCGCGGGCATGAGGTCCAGATGCACATCCACACCGAATGGCTCGCATGGGCCAAGGAATCGCCGGTCGGCGACCGGCAGGGGCATAGTATCGGCGACTTTTCGCTGGACGATCAGATCATCCTGCTCGGCCGCGCCAAGCAACTGCTCGAACAGGCCGGCGCGCCCGCCATCACCGCCTTTCGCGCCGGCAATTTCGGCGCCAATGACGATACGCTGCGCGCGCTGGCGACCCTCGGCGTAGCCTGGGACAGCAGCGTCAATCCCGCCTATCTCGGCCATGGATGCGGCATATCCGCTGATCGGGCACTGATTGGCGCGATCCGTGCGCAGGGCATCGCCGAACTGCCGGTGTCTGGCATAGAGGACAAGCCTGGCGGCTTCCGTCCGGCCCAGATTTGCGCCATGTCAGCCGCCGAAATGCGCGCCGGCTTGCGCCATGCGGTGCGCGATGGCCATGACGCCTTCAATGTCGTGACCCACAGTTTCGAAATGCTCTCGCGCGATCGCCAGCGGCCCAATGGCACCGTTATCGCCCGGTTTCAGGCGCTCTGCCGCGAAGCCTCCCGCCTGCCCGGCATCCAGGGCGCGGGTTTCAACGACCTGCCCGCCGATCTTGCCGACCGGCCGGTCCGCACACTGACCCGTGCTGCCCC
>JAGVJS010000282.1 GCA_020051025.1 Sphingobium sp.
GAGCGCGCCACCCGGTCCGGCCGGGGCACCGGCGACCTGCTGGTGCGCCACGAACTGCTGGCAATCGCGCGGCAGGCGGCACGAGAGCGGGCTTGAACCAGCTCTTGAACCACCTGTCAGACAGGGCCATATTGCCGCCATGGACAAGCTGACCCTGAGCGAAGCCGAATGGCGCGACCGCCTTTCCCCCGAACAATATCATGTGCTGCGCGAAGCCGGCACCGAACGGGCCTTCACCGGCAAATATAACAGCAACAAGGCCGACGGCGTCTATTATTGCGCCGGTTGCGGCGCCGAACTGTTCGATGCCGAGGAAAAATATGACAGCGGGTCGGGCTGGCCCAGCTTCACCGCCCCGGTCGATATCGACGCGGTCGAGGAGATTCGCGATGCCAGCCATGGCATGATCCGTACCGAGGTTCGCTGCGCCACCTGCGAGGGGCATCTGGGCCATGTTTTCCCGGACGGTCCGGGCGTCAACGGCCTGCGCTATTGCATGAACAGCGCCGGGCTGGACTTCAAGCCGCGCGACGAAGCGTAATCACACCCTCCGTTCGTTTAGAGCGTAGTCGAGAAACGAAGCCATGGCGTTTGCCGCTTCTCGACCCTGCTCGAAGCGAACGGAGGGGTGGTTTCCCACACGTTTTCCCCACCGCCTGCATCATGCCTGCAAAGGCGCTGTTCATCCCCGGTAAAGCGCCATTCACCTTGGACGGCGCGACGGTCTTTTTCCGCGTCGGTTGCATGATTTGCGCTGGCCGGGGCCGGGATTAGCGCGTATCCGGGGCGGCACAAATGGCAGGATCAGGCAAGAAGAAGAGCGCGCCGCGTGGCCGCGCGAAGACATGGGCGCTGCGCGGGCTGAAGATCGGCCTTGCCGCGGCGGTCGCGGGCTTATTGGCGGTGGTGATCGCGGTGGTGATCGCGATGCAGTCGCTGCCCGATTATGACAGCCTGAAATCCTCTCCCAACGGCCAGATGATCCGCGTCCACGCCGCCGACGGCAGCGTGATCGTCTCCCTCGGCCCGAGCTTTGGCCAATGGCTCAGTTATGACCAGATTCCCGAAGTCATGGTCGACGCCATGGTGTCGACCGAGGATCGCCGCTTCTACCTGCATCCCGGCGTCGATCCGATCGGCATGGCGCGCGCCGCCTGGGTCGCAGTCGAACGGCGCGGCACCGGCCGTCGCTGGCAGGGTGCATCGACCATCACCCAACAGGTGACGCGCAACATCTTCCTCAACAATAGCTATAGTTTCGGCCGCAAGATCCGCGAAATGGTGCTGGCGCTGGCGCTGGAGCGCAAATTTTCCAAGCGGCAGATCCTCGAACTTTACCTGAACAAGGTCTATTTCGGCGGCGGCGCCTATGGCATCGACGCGGCCAGCCGCAAATTTTTCGGCCATCCCGCCACCGCGCTCGACCTGCCCGAAGCCGCGATCATCGCCGGCCTGGTGAAGGCGCCGTCCAGCTACTCCCCCACCGCCGATGCCGATGCCGCGATCGGCCGCGCCGGGGTGGTGCTGGACCTGATGCAGGAAAATGACGCCATTTCCGCGTCGCAGCGCGCCGCCGCCGACCTGTCCAGCGTGAAGATGGCGCCCGAACCGCCACAGAACAGCGTGCGTTACTTCACCGACTGGGCGCTGCCGCAGCTCGACCTGCTGATCGACGAGCCGAACGAGCCGCTCGAAGTCTATACCACCATCGACCTCGGCATGCAGAATGCGGCGACCGCCGCGATCAAGGCCAATGTGCCCGACGGCACGCAGGGCGCGCTGGTTAGCCTGGACCGCGACGGCGCGGTGCGGGCGATGGTCGGCGGCCTCGATTATGTGACGTCCAACTATAATCGCGCCACCACCGCGACGCGCCAGCCCGGTTCGGCGTGGAAGATCTTCGTCTATATGGCGGCGCTGGAGGCCGGCTATACGCCCGACACCGGCGTGACCGACGAGCCGGTGACGATCAACGGCTGGTCCCCACGCAACGCCAATGGCCGTTTCGCCGGCGATATCGACGTGCGCACCGCCTTTGCCTATTCGATCAACACAGTCGCGGCCAAACTAGGCGTGGAGGTCGGCTTTCCGACCGTCGCCGACATGGCCCGCCGCTTCGGCGTCACGACGCCGGTCAACACCCATCCCTCGATGGTGCTGGGCACGTCCGACGTGCGGCTGATCGACATGACCCGTGCCGCCGCCTCGATCGCGCGCAAGGGCATTGCCGTGACGCCCTATGGCATAACCAAGGTGACGACGGCGGATGGCCGGATGCTCTACCAGCATCAGGACGATACCAGCCGCGTGCTGGTCGCCCCTTGGGTCGCGGCCGGCATGACCGACCTGATGCAGACGGCGGTGTCGACAGGCACCGGCAAGGCGGCGCAGATCGGTCGCCCGGTGGCGGGCAAGACCGGCACCACGAGCAGTAATAAGGATGGCTATTTCCTGGGCTTTTCCAGCGGCATCACCACAGGCGTGTGGATGGGCCGCGACGATGCCAAGACCGTTGGCGGGCTACAGGGCGGCCGCGCGCCTGCACGGGCCTTTGCCGACTATATGAAGGTCGCCGTGGCCAAGCGCCCGGTGGAGCAGTTCGAAACCCAGGTCACGCTGCCCGAATGGCAGCTGGAGCCGGATGAAGAGGCCTATTATGGCAGTCCGGACAATGGCGCGGGCGCCGTCGATAGCGGCATGATGGTCGATGAAAATGGTCTGCCGATCCAGCGGCAGCGGCCTTCATCCTCTGCCAATGATGATGGCGATGATCAGCAGATGGAGGTCGATCCCGAGGATCGTCCGTCGCCGCCGCGTATCGACCAGCAATGGATCGACAATGTGCTGGGGCGCGATCGTCAGCGCCAGCAACAGCAGCAGCCTTCGACCCGGCCGTCCACCAACCCCTGATCGGCCCGGCTGGACCGATAGGGAAGGGGATGGAAAGCCGGGCCTGCGCAGCGCATCAGCGGCGGGCCAGTTGAACGGCGGGCTTGCTGTGGTTGATGGTCAGGCCGTTCTGCGCCCATTCGTTCTTCGAGCGGCACTGCGTCATCGGAACGATGGTGCTGGGCAGCGTTTGCTGGATGCAATAGCGGTCGGCCTTCGCGTCATAACGTACCTTGGCGGTGCCGATGCCGCCCTGTTCCTGGGCGAAGGCGGGGGTGGCTGCGGCCGAAACGGCGACGGTGGCAGCGACGATGGCGGCGGCGAAAGCGATGGTCTTCATGGTCTTGGTCCTTCCCTGAAATGTCTGTGATGATCCGTCGTGGATCATGCCAACGACATTGCAGGGGCCGTGCCAGTTTTCGAAAAACCACGAAAATCAAGGATTCTGGTACGCGCTCGCCATTTTATGTTTGGAATATTTCCAACTATGTGGCGCAAAACCCCGATAAGTAAGGGTCAGTTCATCTCCATTGCAGAAAGGAACGATCCTTCAGCCCCTGGCCCGCTCGTTGACCGCCCAGCGAGTCGGCTGCGCCGCACTGGCATCGGGTAAGAGGAAGTCCACCTTGCCCCGGCCGAAGTCGATCGCCACCCGGTCGAACAGCTTGAGGGCGCTGATCCCTAACAATAGCGCCGGCTTGTCCTGCAAACCCAATTCGGCAAAGGGGCTGGCGTCGGCGAACAGCACCGGCACGTCCACGAGGTTGACGCGCCCCATCCGTACCGCCTTGATCCGCCCGACCTGCCCCGTCAACATGCCGCCGGTCACGCTGGTCAGCGTCGCCTCCAGCATGGCGGGCGCACGCTTCTTCGCCAGCAACTTGTCGCGCAGCGCCAGATTGCCGATGCTGAACACGCTGCCGGTATCCAGCATGATGTTGACCCGCATGCCGTTCACTTCGGAATCGAGCAGGATCAACTGGCCGCGCTTGCGCCGCGCTTCCACCACGATCATATCGCGATCGACCGACAGGCGCCGATTGGCGCCGCTGCTGGCGATCTCCATCCGCCCGGTGCGAAAGTTGAGCGTCACCCGCTTGGCATGCAGGCTGTCCAGCCCCAGCAGGCCGGGCGCGCCCAGATTTTCGCCCTCCAGCACCGGCGCCTCGATATCGTCGATCGTGCCCGCGCCAAAGCCCAGTCTCGGCACCGCGACCGTTTGCGCTTCCGACCGGCCGGTCATGCTCAGGATCGTGACATTGGCGCGCGGCGGCAGCGCGAGCCTCTGGGCGAGGTCGCGGGCGATCACCGTGCGCTGTGATCCGGTGTCGATGATGAAGTTCCACGGCCCCTTGCCGTCGATCGAAATGGGGATGGTGACACGATCGTCCAGTTGTGGACCGGTCTGCACAATGGCGGGTGGCACATCCGGGTCAAGCGAAGGCTGGCTCGCTGCCGGCACCGGACCTGCCTGATCCCACGCCGCCTGCAAAGGAGCACCGATCGCCAGCCCGATTCCGAGCAGGACCGCCGAGGAGACCGCCAGAAACACCGGGCGCCGTCCCATATCCTCATCCTTCCATTTTATGCTGCTCTTATACCATGAATGTCCATCGTCGCGCCAGCGCCACAACCCGACCCGCATCGGCGCCCAAAAGGCGATTTTCCGCTGCTGCCAACGTCTGTCCTGCCTTGACTTGATCCCGGTCGAATCGTTAAACGCCAGACAATTCATCCCGCCCGTCCGGAGCGGGACTCGGTCGGCATCCTTTCCGGCCTCCTTCCTTCCTTTTCCGGCCTTCAGATCACTCTCTCCATCGGACCGATTCGCATGCACCTTAAGGATCTTAAAAAGACCGTTCCCGCCGACCTCGTCACCATGGCGGAGGAACTGGGCGTCGAAAGCGCGTCGACCCTGCGTAAGCAGGATTTGATGTTTGCGATCCTCAAGGCCGAGGCGGAGAATGGCGAGCAGATCATGGGCGAGGGCACGATCGAGGTGCTGCCCGATGGCTTCGGTTTCCTGCGCAGCCCGGAGGCCAATTTCCTGGCCGGTCCCGACGACATCTATGTGTCGCCCAACCAGGTCCGCAAGTTCGGCTTGCGCACCGGCGACACGGTGGAAGGCGAGATCCGCGCACCTAAGGATGGCGAGCGCTATTTCGCCCTGACAAAGCTGCTTTCGGTCAATTTCGACGATCCTGATGTCGTCCGTCACCGCGTCAATTTCGATAACCTGACGCCGCTCTATCCCGAACAGAAGCTGACGCTCGATCCGGGCGACCCGACCCAGAAGGACAAGTCGGCCCGCGTCATCGATATCGTGTCGCCGCAGGGCAAGGGTCAGCGTACCCTGATCGTCGCGCCGCCGCGCGTCGGCAAGACGGTGATGCTCCAGAATATCGCCAAGGCGATCACCGACAATCATCCCGAAGTCTTCCTGATCGTCCTGCTGATCGACGAGCGCCCGGAAGAAGTCACCGACATGCAGCGCAGCGTGAAGGGTGAGGTCGTCTCCTCCACCTTCGACGAACCCGCCACCCGCCACGTCCAGGTCGCCGAAATGGTGATCGAGAAGGCCAAGCGTCTGGTCGAGCACAAGAAGGATGTCGTCATCCTGCTCGATTCCATCACCCGCCTTGGCCGCGCCTACAACACTGTCGTGCCTTCGTCGGGCAAGGTGCTGACCGGCGGTGTCGACGCCAACGCGCTCCAGCGGCCCAAGCGCTTCTTCGGCGCCGCGCGCAATATCGAGGAGGGCGGTTCGCTCTCCATCATCGCCACCGCGCTGATCGACACCGGCAGCCGCATGGACGAAGTCATCTTCGAAGAGTTCAAGGGCACCGGCAACTCGGAAATCGTGCTGGACCGCAAGGTCGCGGACAAGCGCATCTTCCCGGCGCTGGATGTCGGCAAGTCCGGCACCCGCAAGGAAGAGCTGCTGGTCGACAAGCCCAAGCTCAGCAAGATGTGGGTGCTGCGCCGCATCCTGATGCAGATGGGCACGGTCGACGCGATGGAATTCCTGCTGGACAAGATGAAGGACAGCAAGACCAACGAGGATTTCTTCGACTCGATGAACCAGTGAGGGACAGGGCGATCGCACCGGTCGCCCCATCGACCCACCGCATATTTTGCCGTCAGAGCCGGGCCATGTATATGGTCCGGCTTTCTTCTTAGCTTTTCAAACAGGGACGTCAGCAGGCCGCCATGTTCGACCTTCTCGCCACCGCCGCTTCGGCTGCTCAGGGGATCGGCTCACCCGCCGATATCTGGCAGCATATCATCAACGATTTCAGTAATATCACGTCACCGTCAGCCCTGTCCGCCTTCGTTCAGGTGCTGATGATCGACGTGCTGCTGGCCGGCGACAACGCCATCGTCGTCGGCGCGTTGGCGGCGGGGTTACCCTCCGATCAGCGCAAGAAGGTGATCCTGATCGGTATCATCGCAGCACTGGTGCTGCGCATCGCCTTCGCGCTGGTGGTCAGCCAGTTGATGCAGATTGTCGGCCTGATCCTGGCCGGCGGGCTGCTGCTGCTGTGGGTCAGCTGGAAGATGTGGCGCGAACTGCATCCGCCGCGGGGCGCCGACACGCCCGACGATCCGAGCGACGATGATGTGTCTGGTCTGCGCCCGGCCAAGAGCTTTGCCGCCGCCGCCTGGGCCGTCGCTGTCGCCGACGTGTCGATGAGCCTGGACAATGTGCTGGCGGTGGCCGGCGCGGCCCGCGATCATCCCGGCATCCTGATGATCGGCCTCGTCCTGTCGGTCGCGCTGATGGGCATCGCCGCCAATGTCATCGCCCATTATATCGAGCGTTTCCGCTGGATCGCCTATGTCGGTCTGGCCGTGATCCTCTATGTCGCCGTCAAGATGATCTATGACGGTTTCGTCGACCGGCAGGTCGGCATATTGACGCTGTTCAGCTAAACATGCGCCGGCGGGCGTTTATTCGTCCGCCGGCCCCTTCTGCCCCACCGGGCGCCAGGGCTGCGGCACGATCCCGGCCGCCTTGTCCCCCAACCACCAGCGTAAGGGGATGCGCCGTTCGGCGATTCCCGGCAGGCTCCACATATCCCATCCCGTCAGAGGCCGGAACGGATTGCGCCGACCATAGGCCCATAGTTCGATCCGCGTTGCGGGTTCGCTCGCCTGGGTGCGGGCATGGAAACCGAACGTATCGGCAATGACCAGCGTATTGGCCGGCACCGCGAAACGGGTCGGCGCGGGCAGGCCCAGCGCATCCAGCTCCGATTCCTCGACGCGGAAAGAACCACGGGCAGACAGGCGGCACGTCCCGTCCCGCACGGCCAGACTCCGTTCCCTCTCCCAGGCGATCCGCTGTTCAGTCAGCCGATGCGATCCGCGCACATAGGCGAAGGGGCCGCTCTCTATCGGCACATCTTCCAGAAACAGCCACGCCTTCATGTTCGGATAGAAAGTGTCCGAATGAAGCCGTGTCTGAGGATCTGGCAGCGCGTCATGGCGACGGGGAAGGATGGACTGGATATAAAGAAGCGGCTCGATATCGAAGCTGGCAACATAACGCGCCAGGCCCTGCCACCGACGGCTTTGCTGAAAATGCGCAAAGGCGGGAATGGTCCGGCGCGCGGCATGATCCAGCGCGATGCGACGGGTGATAGCGTCCCCCTGGACCGTTTCGCGGGCTGCGCCGCGATGGTTCAATATCTGCTGTTGTAACGCAGCAAAAATGTCATCCGGCAGGAAATTGCGAATCTCGACGACGCCATCACGATCGAAACTGGCCCGATCATCGGCCTGAACAGCCCCGGCCAGCTGGTGACGCCGCCGCGCGGTCATCGCATGCGCCAAACGCAGGCGTGCGACATGCAGCCCCCAATGATTGAGACGGGGTGATCCGATCAGCGGATTGTCGATGAATGACTTTGCGCCAGTCAACAACTGCGCGCACCAAAGGGGGGCAAGAAGGGGAGCCACGGCGCGCATCTGGCGATTAAATGCCATTTGTTCGCAATTGCGTCGAGCCGAATATTGCCTAGCCGCCCGTTTTCAGCGGCTTATCGAAGAGAGCGGCGAACCGCTCTCTTCCTTGGTCATCATGGAATGAGGATCGTCGCCCCGGTCGTCTGCCGCGCTTCCAAAGCGCGATGCGCATCGGCCGCGTCCGCCAGCGCAAAACGCTGACCAATGACGGCCTGCACCACCCCGCGCCGCATCCGGTCGAACAGCCGGTCTGCCGTATGGGCCAGTTCCTGCGCGGTCGCGATATAATCGAACAGGGTCGGTCGGGTGACGTAGAGTGACCCGCCCCGGCTAAGGTCCAGCAGGCTGACCGGCGGCACGGCGCCCGATGCATTGCCGTAGCTAACCATCATGCCACGCCGCCTCAGGCTCCCCAGGGACGTCCCCCAACTATCCTTGCCAACACCGTCAAAGACCACGTCGACGCCGACGCCCCCGGTCAGCTCGCGCACCCGCGGGGCCAGGCCGTCAAAGGGGCCATGCAGGCTATGGTCGGCCATGACCGACGCCGCCTTCTCGACCGAACCGCAATGGGCGATGACGATCACGCCTTTGTCGCGCAGCCAGGGGACCAGCACCGACCCGACGCCGCCCGCCGCCGCATGGACCAAAGCGACCTGCCCGGCCTTGAGTGGTACGATATCCTCGGCCAGATAGCAGGCCGTCATGCCCTTGAGCATCATCGCCGCCGCATCCTGTGTCGACACGCCATCGGGAATGCGGACGAGGCGGTCGGCCGGGACGATGCGATGGGTGGCATAGGCGCCAAGGCCGCTGGCACAGCCCACCTTGTCCCCGACCGCCAGACCGGAGACGCCGGGACCGACGGCGGCGATCACCCCGGCGCCCTCCGCCCCCAACGGAGTGGGCAGGGGGGCCGGGTAAAGGCCGGTGCGATAATAGGTGTCGATGAAGTTCAGGCCGACCGCATCCTGCGCGATCAGCACTTCGCCTTCACCCGGTTCGCCGGGATCGAAATCCTCGCGTGCGATCACCTCCGGCCCGCCATGGCTGCGGGCCACCATCCGCCATGCGCCGCGCATCAGGCGAGCGCCTGCGCAAAGAAATCGGCGGTGCGTCCATCGGCCAGTTCCGCACCGGCCTCGTCACGGCGATTGCCCATCTCCGCCGCGAAGCCATGGTCCAGCCCATCATAGTCGAACAGCGTGACATGGCGATTGTCAGCCAGACCCTCATGCATCGCCTTTTGCGCGTCTGGCAGGACGAAATGGTCGGCGGTCGGCACATGCAGCAGCACCGGCTTGCCAATCGCATGCTGCTCATTCAGCAGACCGTCGATGCCGACGCCATAATAGCCGACAAAGGCATCGCCGTCGGTGCGGCAGGCGGCCATGAAGGCCAGCCGCCCGCCCAGGCAATAGCCGACAAGGCCAACCTTCTCCGCCCCGGCCGCGCGCGCCGCCTTGATCGTCGCCTCCATATCCCGAATGCCCTGATCCTGATTGAACTTCTGCATCAGGCCGATCGCGGTCTGGAATTCTTCCGGCACATCGGCATCCAGTTCGACGCGCGGCTCCAGCCGACAGAACAGGTCGGGCGCATAAGCAACATAGCCCGCCTTGGCCCAGCTATCGCATTTGCGGCGAATACCTTCATTCACCCCAAAAATTTCCTGGATGACGATGATCGCCGCCTTCGCCGCGCCTTCGGGTTGCGCCACATAGGCGTCGAACGAACCGTCGCCGTCCAACGTGCTGATCGGGGTGAAATCGCCCATGCCGATATCCTTTTTGCTGGAAAGATGGGGCGCATATTGGCCGTTCCGTTGCCGGGCGCAACCGCCAGTCACGTTTAAAAATTTGCGTTGGTGCAGGCAATTGCGGCATGACGGCCCGACCGCGATCACAATGCCGAACAGGGAAGGGCAGGGACATGAAGGTAACCGTCGATGTGGACTGCACCCCGGCAGAAGCCCGCGCCTTTCTGGGCTTGCCCGATGTGACGCCCATCCATGACAAATATATCAGGACCATGCTGGACGGGTTAGACGGCATCGGCAGTGCCGAGCAGATGGAAACGCTGTTCAAGAGCTTCTCGCCCATGGGTGACGCGGGCATGCGCCTGTTCCAGCAGATGATGAATATGGGCCTGGCGGGTATGTCCGGAAGCAGCGACAAGAAATAACATCTATGTCTGCGCGCGGCGGCGACACCATTTTCGCCCTGTCGAGCGGTGCACCGCCGGCGGGGATTGCAATCATCCGGGTAAGCGGTCCGCAGGCTGGTACTGTTTTGCAGGCGCTGGCGGGCCGCCTGCCCGCGGCCCGCACCGCCAGCCTGGCCTTGCTGAAGGACCCGCGCGACAACGCC